>JANYBY010000266.1 GCA_025360565.1 Bacteroidota bacterium | reverse complement strand
TTTTAAATAACGACGCAAAAGCGCTCGATTATTTAAATCGGGCAGTGAGCGCAGCCCCCAACAATTACAAAGGATTTTACAATCGGGGACTTTTGTTATTAAAGAACAGCAAACCCGAATTGGCCATAAAAAGTTTTAACCGCAGTTTGGATCTGTACAATTATTCAAAAGCTTATGTTGGAAGGGCGGCGGCTTACTATATGCTCAACGATATTCCGAAAGCGATGAACGATGCTAACTTCGTTTTAGAGAAAGACCCCGCAAACGCGAAAGCGAGATTTGTTTTGGGAAATTGTTATAACGATCTGAATAAATTGGATGAGGCTATAAGTGAATACAATAAATGCATAGAATTAAATTCAGAAGACCCCGATTATTATTTTAAACGCGCCATTGTAAACGGCAAAAAACAAAACTTCACACAAAGCATGAACGATCTTACAGTTTGCCTGAATTTTGATCCTCTTTATTACGAAGCTTATTATTGGCGAGGTGTAGCCAAGGTAAATTTAAAACAAAGTCCGTGCGAAGATCTTAAAGTAGCCGCAAGAAATAATATTCCACAAGCGGAAGCGGCTTTTAATAAGTATTGTCAGCCGCGTTAAAGGCTCGATCTTTCCTATCCCACCGTCATCCCTATCCCAGTCCGTCATCCCGAGGCACGAGGGGTCCGTTCTAAGCAGACTCGGAATAGAACAGATTCCTCCCTGCCTTGCCGGCAGGCAGGCTTCGTCGGAATGACGTCATGCAGTTTTGGACTATCAATGGTTTTTTTTTATTACTTTTATTAAATAAAATGAAAGTTACATTAATTCAAACACATTTATTTTGGGAAGACCGCGAAAAGAATATTTTGCATTTTGATACCTTAATTGATTCAATAAAAGAAGAAACCGACCTTATTGTTTTGCCCGAAATGTTTACCACCGGTTTTACAATGAAGCCGGAGATCTTTGCTGAATCAGGCGGCGAGACCCTTACCTGGTTAAAAATAAAAGCCAAAGAAAAAAAAGCAGTCATCACCGGAAGCGTTTCAGTAGCAGAAGGAGAAAATTATTTTAACCGTTTGTTTTGGGTGGAACCTTCCGGAAATTTTTCTACGTATGATAAACGCCATTTGTTCAGAATGGCAAAGGAGGATGAACATTATACACCGGGGACAAAAAAAATAATTACCAAAATAAAAGATCTTAAAATTTGCCCGCTTATTTGTTACGACCTGCGTTTTCCGGTGTGGAGCCGAAACAGATGGCGATCGGCAGTAAGCAAACCGTTAGCTGGAGGCAAAGTGCAAAAAACCCAAAAAGGAAGTTGGGAATACGATGTTTTGCTTTACGTGGCCAATTGGCCCGAAGTGCGCAGTTATCCATGGAAGCAACTCTTAATTGCCCGTGCCATCGAAAATCAATGCTACGTTATTGGAGTGAACAGGATCGGAAAAGACGGAAATAATTTTGAACATTCCGGCGATAGTCTTGTAATTAATCCGCGCGGAGAAATTATCAGTAAAACAAAAGCCAATCAGGAAAGTATTGAAACAATTTTTTTGGATAAAAATTATCTTGAAGATTACAAAAAGATCTTTCCGGTTGGATTAGATGCGGATAGTTTGGATATGGGGTGAGCACCGTTGTACTAACCACGGAGGCACAGAGAGCACAGAGAAACACAGATTTTATTAGTTTTGTGATTGAACGTATCGTTTTGTTGTTTTGGAGATAAAATTGAAATATAGGATCTGGTAGTCGTAAAAAAATTAAAACTCCGTGGCACTCCGTGATCTTCGTGTCTCCGTGGTTAGATCAAAACTCGCAATTCTTCGGTGTTCTCGGGAAAGGAATTACATCGCGGATATTCGTCATGCCCGTTACAAATAAAACCAAACGTTCAAAACCCAATCCGAATCCTGCGTGTTCGCAAGCGCCAAATCTTCTGGTATCTAAATACCATTCCAATTCATGAACCGGAATATTCATTTCGTTCATTCGTGCGGTTAATTTATCCAAACGCTCTTCGCGCTGACTTCCGCCAACAATTTCGCCAATACCCGGAAATAAAATATCCATGGCCGCAACAGTTTTTCCATCATCGTTCTGGCGCATGTAAAACGATTTTATTCCTTTTGGATAATCCGTAAGTATAACCGGCTTTTTAAAATGTTTCTCCACTAAATAACGTTCGTGTTCACTTTGAAGATCAACCCCCCACTCGTTCACTAAATACTGAAATTTCTTTTTCTTATTGTGATTACTTTCGCGTAAAATATCTATTGCCTGCGTATAAGTAAGGTGCTCAAAATTATTATCCAGACAAAATTTTAATTTTTCAATTAGATTTAATTCGCTGCGTTCGTTCTGTGGTTTTTGTTTTTCTTCATCCAGCAAACGCTGATTTAAAAAATCAATATCTTCTGCATTATTATCCAAAGCGTATTTAATAACGTACTTCAGCATTTCTTCCGCCAAAGCCATATTATCTTTTAAATTGTAAAAAGCCATTTCGGGTTCTATCATCCAGAATTCGGCAAGATGTCGTGCGGTATTACTGTTCTCGGCCCTGAACGTTGGGCCAAAAGTATAAATATCGCTAAAAGCCATCGCCGCAAGTTCCCCTTCTAATTGCCCTGACACGGTTAAATTTGTTTTCTTACCAAAAAAATCCTGTTTATAATCAACTTTTCCACTCTCATCTTTTGGCGGGTTACTAATATCAAAATTAGTTACGTGAAACGTTTCTCCTGCGCCTTCGGCATCATTGGCCGAAATTATTGGCGTGTGCAAATACACAAAATGTTTTTCGTTAAAAAATTTATGTACCGCAAAAGCAAGCGAATGCCTTACGCGAAAAATAGCACCAAAAGTATTTGTACGAAAACGCAAATGCGCTATCTCGCGTAAAAAATCAAGACTTGGACGATTCTTTAACTGCAAAGGATATTTTTCCGGATCACAATCGCCAAGTATTTCCAGTTTTGTTGAAGCCACTTCAACGGCTTGTCCCTGCCCTTGTGAAGCGATCAAAGTTCCGGTTACACTGATAGCTGCGCCTGTAGAAATTCTTTTTTTAATTTCCTCAGGTATATTATTTAGGTCAATTACTATTTGTAAATTATTATTTGTTGATCCGTCGTTAAGAGCAATAAACTTGTCGTTACGAAATGAACGTATCCAACCTTTAACTAATATTTCCTGGTTTTGCGGAGTTGTTTGCAAAACCTCTTTGATCCGAATGCGTTTCATATACTAAAAATAGAGTCGTAAAGGTGCGAAAAAAGAACGAGGTAAAAAATTCACACAGAAAAAAAGTAAAAATTAATTTTTAATAAATTTTAATGACTTTTCGTATCCGGTTTTAGTTAAAATACTTATAAAATATATTCCTGATCCTAAATTGGAAGTATTTATTGAGCTCACATTTCCTTTTTCTTCCATCAAAACGCTTCCCAACATATTATACACTTTTATTTTTTCAATTTCTTTTTTCGATGAAATATTTAAAGCATTATCAGCCGGCGAAGGGAAAATTTTTATATTTTCTGCTTCATCAGTATTATAAGTTAGGCTTGCATTAGGATCATACGTATATACAGTAATTTTATCTGCATTTGTTCCTCCATTATTTATTAAATAAATTGTTTTACCGTCCGGCGAAAATGTAATATCTCTTAATCTTCCATTTAGTGTTTGGTCTGCACTAAAATATTTTTGAGGATTGGGGCTTAAACTTGTAGACGGAGCCAGGGATATTCCATCTGGATTTAATTTAAATCTATACATTTCCATGTCTGTTGATATTCCATCCTTTAAAGTAACAACAAGCAAACTATTTGCCCAACCCTGTATTCCGTTACTATTATAAAATATTCCATCCGAAGGCGCCACTGTGCACCAATCACCAAAAACTGAAGTAGTAGGTTGTGGGGTAGCGCACCAAGAGTATAATGCTTCTTTTAATCCATCTCCGGTTATATTCGGGTTTAAAGTATAAGAACTAACATAATTTGCTTCGCCCGGGTAATTATTATCGGCATGATATCCTCTTACAAATTTCCATCCATAATTTTTTCCGCTTTGTAAAACATTAATTTCATCATCTGTCCTATCCCCATGTTCAACATCGTATAAAATATTTTGTCCGGCATTAAAAATTAAGCCTTGTGGATTTCTATGTCCTCTGGTAAAAAGCGAATTTCCGGTTACAGGATTATCGGCGGGAATAGTTCCATCCATATTAAATCGATGTATCTTACCGGTTTTATATCCTGTATCTTGCGTATAATTATTCGGATTTAATGAGGGTGGATTGTAACATGTAGGTGAATTATCTTCCGAGATACCATTATCTCCAATAGTAAAATAAAGGTAATTGCTTGTGTTTTGTTTAACAGCAATAAGTCTTCCACCGTAATGATCGTATCCATCGGGAAGTAATGTGACCAGATCTACATTTGCTATCACCGAATTTGTTGCCGCACTCCACGTTAACCTAACAATTTTGAATTTTGTTGCCGGGCTTGGTATGGTTCCGCTATTATAAGAATACACGTAATAAATATAAGAGGTTGCCGGAATATTAAAGTCGGGATGCAGCGCTAAACCCAAAGTGCCAAAACCAATGTTTGGCATATGACAAAAAGGATATTGTTCAAGTGGTGAACCCGAAAAATAATCAGGCGCCGTATAAACAACCGTTTTGCTGCCTGTGGTAGGATCTACTCGCGAAACCTTTCCGCCCAATTCACTTATCCACAAAAATCCATCAGAACCATACGTTATTTCCCAAGGTACATTTAAAGCAGTAGGAAGTTCGCTTCTAATAAATCCTTGCCCAAATAACCAGTTGATCTGAATTAAAAAGACTGAAATAAAACACAGTGCTTTATTTTTCATCTAATAAAGATAATGTAAAAAGTGTTTACTTTCTGAAGAAAAAATAAACGGCTGCCAATAAAAACGCAAATCCCACTAAATGATTCCACTTAAAAGTTTCGGTTTTAAAAAAAACGAGTGTAAAAATAATGAACACCGAAATAGAAATTATTTCCTGGATCAGTTTTAATTGCCACATATTATAAGGTCCGCCGTTTACTGCCGCACCGAGTTTATTTGCCGGCACCATTAGCGAATATTCTAAAAGCGCTATTCCCCAGCTGATGAAGATCGCCGTGATCATTCCGGTATTTTTTAAAAATGATATATCCTTAAAACGTAAATGTCCGTACCAGGCAATGGTCATAAAGGTGTTAGAGGCTACGAGTAAAAGTATGGTTTAAAGAGATCTCATATTAATTGTAGATTTTTAGAATTGTAGAGTTGTTGAATTGAGGCTCAAATCCCGGGTTTCCATTCTAAATCCCGATAACTATCGGGGCTGCAATTCTATAACTCTAAAATTTTACAAACCTGTATATTTTCTGAACAATTTAATTGCCAAAGCTAAAAGCACAACACCAAATACTTTTTTAAGAATGGCAATGCCGCTTACACCCAAAAACTTTTCTACCAGGTTTAAATATTTTAAAACAAAATAAACCACAACTACATTTATGATTATTGCAATTAAAATTGATAAAATATTGTATTCCGCTCTTAAAGAAAGTAAAGTGGTTAACGTGCCGGTGCCCGCTATTAAAGGAAAAGCTAAAGGAATAACAGAAGCCGTTGCACCCACACTATCTTTACTTATTTGTATGCCCAGGATCATTTCCATGGCCACAATAAAAATTAAAATGGAACCTGCAATTGCAAAATCACCAATAGAAACACCTAAAATTTCGAGGATAGAATTCCCTATAAACAAAAAGCCGATCATAATACAAAACGAAACAAACGAGGTTTTTATGGCATTTACATCGCCGGTTGATTGCTTTACGGAAATGATCACCGGAATAGAGCCAATTACATCTATCACAGCAAACAATACCATAGTTACCTTTAAGATCTCGGTAATATCAAAAACAAGGTTCATGGCTCAAAATTACTGTTAAAATGCCGATTTTAAATCAAAAAAACACTTTAATAAGTGAAATAGAATTTTTATTTTTATCTAAATTAAAATAGCCATGGAGAAGAGATTTAAATTTAAAACACTGCTTACTTTTTGCAACAACGAATGGATGGTAAATAATCTTAAACGTTACCGCACCACTTTTGATAAAGCCGAAATAGATTATGTACGCGTTGAACTCGCTATTTATAATAAATTATTTGATGAAGAGGATTGGACCGCAAAGGTAAACCTGAAATGTTTTGACCTTAAAGGCAAAGAAGAATTTTGCAACCGTGAGGTGAGTATTACCGTTAAAAAGGACGAGAATATTTTTTATGTGCGCGATGGCTGGGGCGTTGAGAACAAAGGCGAATTCTGGAAAAAAGGAAGTTATAAGTGGATGGCTTATGTTGACGATGTTTTTATTGGCGAAACAGTTTATCATATTAACGATGTGGGCCTGGTTACAAATACCTCCAACCCTTATTTAGAAATTGAACATATAAAATTGTATAACAGCCACGCCAACGGTTGGCAGGACCGGACCCGCAAATACTTAAAAGGCTTCAGCAAAAAAGAAACTAAATATGTTTGGGCCGAAGTAAAATTTAAAAATAGAACCCAGCTCGATTATCATTACGAAATTTTGCTGAATTTTTACGACGATGCCGGCCAGCAAAAAGCTGCGTTATCGCAAACCGGTTTTATCGATTCAAATAAAATGGATTACACCTATACCTTTGAAAAGGCCTGGGGTAGCGATAGCGGTGGCATTTGGGTAGATGACAAATATTTAGTGGAAGTTATTTTTAACGATGTACTTATTGGCGCCGTTACATTTGAATGCGGTGCCGACGAGGTGGAAGGCGAAACGCCCATCATTAAAACCATTGAACAAGCCGTGGCTTCAGGCGCGGCAACATCGGGTGCAGGAGGTTTGGTTGACGATTCAAAAAATCCGAAAACACTCGAAGAGTTATTGGCTGCATTGGATGCGCTCATCGGTTTAGATAATGTAAAAAAATCTATCCGCGAAAATATCACTTATTTAAATTTTACAAAACTGCGCAAAGAAAAAGGATTTGATGATTCTTCAAAACTTTCGTTACACAGCATCTTTACAGGTAATCCCGGCACCGGAAAAACCACCGTTGTAAAAATGCTCGGTAAAATTTATCAGCAAATGGGTTTGTTAAGCAAGGGTCATGTGGTGGAAGTTGACCGTGCCGCTCTTGTGGGCGAATACATTGGGCAAACCGCTCCCCGCACAAAAAAAATGATCGACAGCGCCCGCGGCGGAATTTTATTTATTGATGAAGCATACTCTTTGGCGCGATCGGGCGAGGATAGTAAAGATTTTGGGAAAGAAGTAGTTGAAATGCTTTTGAAAGAAATGAGCGATGGGCCCGGCGATATTGCCATTATTGGCGCTGGTTATCCTAAAGAGATGAATATTTTTATTGAAAGTAATCCCGGTTTAAAATCGCGCTTTACACAGTATTTTCATTTTGACGATTATTTGCCTGAGGAATTATATCAAATTGCCATTTACTCGGCCGAACACAAACAAATTACTTTTAGTGCCGAGGCCGATGCCTATTTAAAAGAGCAATTAACCGAAGCTTACCGTAAACGTGATGAAAATTTTGGCAACGCACGTTTTGTAAATGCTGTTGTGGATGAAGCCAAACAGGATATGGGTTTACGCCTGATGAAATCAACAGACCTGGAATCGCTTTCAAAAGAAGATCTTTCGAACGTAACATTGGAAGATATGCAAACCGTGTTTTTAACCGAGAAAAAGAAAAAATTAAAATTAACCATTAACGATAAACAATTAGCCGATGCTTTAGCAGAGTTAAATGACCTTGTTGGAATGGAAAAAATAAAACAAGATGTACAGGAGCTTGTAAAATTAATTCGTTTTTATAATGAAACCGGAAAAGATGTGGTGAATAAATTTTCGCTTCACTCGGTATTCACCGGTAA
>JANYBY010000242.1 GCA_025360565.1 Bacteroidota bacterium | reverse complement strand
AACGACTCTGCATCTGCGATAATTGCAATTACTAATACTGCTGCTGCGCCATGTAACCCAAGTGTTTATTTTGCAATGGCAAAAGATTCATTGGCTTTACCTGCAATTGTATGGAACGCGCTTCCGACATATCCTGCAGGTACTGTAACTGCAAATTGGATCTGGGGCGATGGATCTAACACGATCGGTTTATATCCAACTCACACTTATTCTGCTGCCGGGTATTATTCAGTTTGTGTTAACGCAACTGTGGCTTGTGCGGGCGGTGGCACAAATACAACATCTTATTGCTACGGATACAATATTTATCGTTCGGCTAATGCAGAATCAAACGCAATGGCACAGTTAAACGTGGTGCATAATTTTCCGACAGCGATTAAAAATATAAATAAAGAGAATGTTGCTTTAAGCGTTTATCCAAATCCAAATAACGGAGAATTTAATTTGGAAATGAGCAGCGACATGAGCGTTAAATTTTTAGAAGTGAGCATTGTAAACTTAATGGGCCAGGTTGTTTATGCATCAAAAGATGAAACAACAGGAAATACTTTCAGCAAAAAAATAAACCTAAGCAACATAGCAAACGGTACTTATTTTATGAAAACAAATACCGGTAATAGCGTTACCACTAAAAAATTGGTGATCAATAAATAGTATTAGCAATTAAATTTTAAGAGAAAAAGAGCTATCCGAAAGGGTGGCTCTTTTTTTTGTGCCTCTGTGCGAAGTCATCCCGAGGAACGAGGGATCTGCATTACGGAAAACATAAACATGAAGTGAACAGATTCCTCCTATCGTCGGAATGACGGATTGAGTTGATTGCTTAGGTGATCATATAATAAAAAAACCCGGCCATTTACTCAACCGGGTTAATTATGTTATTAGAAACAGATGCTTCTTCGCCACGGCGGATCAGCATGACAGTTCGTTTTATTACTGCGTTATCGGCGGAATTTGATTGTGAACAATTTTATCTTCCTCAATATCTTTTTCAAAAGGGCGTTTACCGAAAATTTCTTCAAGGTCTTCTTTAAAAATAACCTCTTTCTCTAATAATTTTTCGGCAAGTTGTGTGAGTTTGGCTTTATTGCTTATTAAGATCTGTTTTGTTTTTGCGTAAGCAACGTCTACCATTTTCTTCACTTCTTCATCAATGGTTTTTGCTGTGCTTTCGCTATAAGGTTTGCTAAATGCGTATTCGCTTTGTCCGGAACTGTCGTAATAACTTATATTCCCAACTTTTTCATTCAATCCGTAATACACAATACAGGCATAAGCTTGTTTGGTAATTTTTTCCAGATCGCTTAAAGCACCTGTACTAATTTTTCCGAAAATAATTTCTTCGGCTGCTCTTCCGCCAAGCGCCGCGCACATTTCATCGGTTATTTGTTCGGTTGTGGTAATTTGTCTTTCTTCAGGTAAATACCATGCCGCGCCCAAAGATCTTCCGCGTGGTACAATGGTCACTTTTATCAACGGACTAGCATGCTCTAACATCCAACTCACAGTAGCATGTCCGGCTTCATGAAAAGCAATTACACGTTTTTCGTTTTTGGTAATAATTTTATTTTTCTTTTCTAATCCCGCAATAATTCTATCAACGGCATCTAAAAAATCTTGTTTCTGCACCACTTTTTTATTTGAGCGTGCTGCAATCAATGCTGCCTCATTACAAATGTTGGCAATATCCGCACCGCTAAAGCCGGGTGTTTGCCTTGCTAAAAATTCAATATCAACCGAGGCATCAGTTTTAATGTTTTTTAAATGCACTTTAAAAATATCTTTTCTTTCGTTCAAGTCCGGCATATCAACATAGATCTGCCTATCAAACCTTCCGGCGCGCATTAAAGCCCTATCTAATATATCCGCTCTGTTTGTAGCCGCTAAAATAATTACACCGCTGTTGGTTCCAAAACCATCCATTTCGGTTAATAATTGATTTAAGGTATTTTCGCGTTCATCGTTTCCGCCGGCTGCAGCGTTCTTGCCGCGAGCTCTTCCGATCGCGTCTATCTCATCAATAAAAATGATACATGGTGCTTTTTCTTTTGCCTGACGGAAAAGATCGCGAACACGGCTCGCGCCTACACCCACAAACATTTCCACAAAATCAGATCCGCTTAAAGAAAAGAAAGGTACTTTTGCTTCGCCTGCAACAGCCTTTGCCAGCAAGGTTTTCCCGGTTCCGGGAGGGCCAACCAATAAAGCGCCTTTCGGAATTTTTGCTCCTAAGTCGGTATATTTTTTAGGATTTTTTAAAAAATCCACAATTTCCATTACTTCTAATTTTGCACCATCTAAACCTGCAACGTCATTAAACGTAATGTTTACATGCGTTTCCTTATCGTAAAGTTGCGCGCGTGATTTGCCGATGTTAAATATTTGTCCGGGCCCGCCGCTGCCACCGCCGCCCATTCTGCGCATCATAACTATCCAAAGAATTACCATTATCCCAATAGGCAATAACCATGGCAACTGATCGGTCATCCAATTTGTTTCTTCAACACTTCTGGCATAAACCTGTTTATCTTTTGGTATTCCGGCTTCGTTCTGAACTTTTTCCATTTCCGCCAAAAAATTATCAATGGATGGAACGGTAATAAAAAAATGTGGGCCTCTGAAATTAGCATCCGGAAAAAGGGCGTGACCATCTTTCGGGTTTTTATATCTGTTTAATTTAAAAGCGCTATCGTGTTGGATCCAGATCCTTGCAATGGTTTTATTTACAATGGCAACATCTGTTACATCGCCCTTAGCAAGCATATCCTGATAAAATTTATTTTGATTTACCTCAATTAAACGCGGGTTAAAGTTATTTCCGTAAAAAACAACAAATAACAGAACCGCGATAACGATTCCGTAGATCCAATAAAAATTATTTCCGTTACCGCCGCCTTTGCCGCCTAAGGGCGAATTTTGACGGCCGAATTTTTCGCGCATTCTGTCAAACTGCTTTTTCCTCTCATCTTCAGGGGATGGATTATTGTTTGCGTTATTTTGTGCCGGGTCTATTTTTGGTTCCTCGCTCATTTGATATATAGATCGTAATTAATTATTAATTAATGTTATTTCAGCATCCCCCCAAAGGGCTTCTAAATTATATAGTTCGCGAAACTCACGCAAAAAAACGTGCGCCACAATATTTATATAATCTACCAAGATCCATTCGCTATTTTGTTGCCCTTCGCTATGGTATGGTTTTTCTGAAGTCAGCTTTATCACCTCATCCTCAACACCGCCCGCTATTGATTCCACATGGGTTTTGCTATCGGCATCGCAAATAACAAAATAATCGGCCACTCGGTTCTCTATCGCACTTAAATTCAAGATCATTATGTTCTTTGCTTTTTTTTCCTGCATTCCTTCAACGATCGCGTCAAGTAATGAAGACGTTTCTTTTGAGGTAGACGTTTTCTTAGGCCTTTTACTCTTTTTTTGAACGTTTTTCTTTTCCGAATTAGCTATCACGTTGGCTGCCCGCTGATCAAGCTGTTTATCGGTTAAAGGTTTTCTTATAGAAGGCTTCTTTACAATTCCCTTTGAAGTTGCTTTTTTCGCAGTTTTTTTAACGGGTTTAGCAGTTGTTTTTCCTGCTTTCCCTGCCTTTAAATTCGTTTCGGCAGATAAGCGCACGGGTACTTTTCCCGCCGACTTGGTAGTTTTTTTGGTAATAGTTTTTTTAACCGGTTTTTTGGCCATATTTAAAGCTTATCTTAAAATAAATTTATTAGGTTTACATGTTACCAATATTTGTTCCAAAACCTAACATATAAACGCGTTCTTTTTTGTTTTTACTTCATTAAAAAATCTTTCCGTAAATAATGTTACGCAAATATTTTTTAAATCGTCTAAATAAAAAATAACTGCGTTTCTCATGTTCATTTTAGAACAAAAATTGGTATAAACAACAAATTTAACCTTTTTGGCCTAATGGAAACATTATTTGTAGGAAGAAATTTAATTTTTCTACCTGAGGTAGATAGCACCAATTCTTATGCCATTAACCTGTTAAAGAACGTTAACATTAGTATTGCCGAAGGAAGTGTTGTGCATACGGCTCAACAAACCAATGGCAAGGGACAAAGGGGAAACGTTTGGAATGCAGAGCCCGCAAGTAATTTAACGGCCTCGGTAATACTGAATCCGGTTTTTCTCGAACTAAAAGATCAATTTTTTTTATATAAAGTAACTGCACTTGCTTGTTATGACGTAATGGCTGAATTGCTTAACAGTAGCCAATTTGACATCAAAATAAAATGGCCAAATGATATATTGGTAAACAAAAAAAAAATAGCGGGAGTTTTAATTGAAAATATTATATCCAACGGCCGGTTGAGCCGCAGCGTGATTGGGGTTGGCATAAACACTAACCAAACTAATTTTGATGAAAGCTTGAGAGCCACCTCGTTAAAATTATTGTCGGAAAAAAACTATGAGGTATCGGAAGTATTAAAATTGTTTTGTACGCATCTCGAAAAATATTATTTACAGTTAAAAAATAACAAAACACAATTAATAAATGACCTTTACTTAAAGCGTTTTTTTAAGTTAGATCAATGGCAGGATTTTGAAATCGATAATAAAATAAGATCCCTATTAATAGTGGGAATTTCAGAATTCGGATTGTTGCTTTTGGAGGATAATAAAGGAAAACAAATGGAATTTGATCTAAAGAGCTTGCGGTGGTTAATATAGGTGATCGGCTTTAAAACGTTTCTTACCCGTTAAATTTTTAATACTTTTTCTTCATTTATTTGCCTATTTTTGATCAGCAAAATAAACCATGAAAAAATTCTACTATTTAATTTTATTCGCCCTTGCTTTTCAAATAAGTAAGGCTCAATTAACTCTAACAAAAGCGGCTAATGAACCTGTTATCGGAGATATACATGTTGTACAATTGTGGGATAGCACTTCTGCAATTCCAAAAGCAACAGGTGCAGGCGTTATATGGAACTTTTCCTCCATTGTGAGCACAACGAATGTTTTTACAAGTAATTTTACTACAGTTGCTGTCAGTTCTCCGAGCCCGGCATCATTCCCATCAGCAAGCTTCGCTGAAAGTAACAGCGGTGATTACAACATGTGCAAGAGCACTGCCACAACTTATGAATTAGTGGGATATCAATCATCCTTTGGCGGTTCGAATTCGGTTATAATCTATACAAATTCAGCAATATTTGCCGTTTGGCCCATTGCAATGGGTTATACTGCTACCGACACATATTCAGGTTCGGATGTTTCGGCTACTGTTACAACAATTGATACCGGAACATTTAATACCAATGCTAAAGGAACAGGGACATTGATTTTACCCGGTGGACTTACTTTAACCAACTGCCTGCAAATTGTTACTACATCAACTGATGTTTTTACTATTGCGGGAACCGGTACCGTTACATCTATTCAACGTCAATACGACTTTTATCATTCAAGCCAAAAGTTTCCGATCATTAGCGTAAGTTACGGTTTTGCAGGCGGGTCTGTTTCTTACTGCGACATTACTGTTAACAATGCAGTATTAGCCGGAATAAAAGAACAGGAATTGAAAAGTAATATTTCTGTATTTCCTAATCCTGCAAAAGAAAGTATTACCATTTCTTTATATAATAATTTGTCTAAAGAAATCAGGGTTCAAATTGCAAACCTACTTGGAGAAACGGTTAAAATGGAAAACCTTCGGCAAGATGGGTTGTCGGAGACTAAACTAAATGTAAATGATCTTCCACAGGGTGTTTATTTTATTAATATTCAAATTGGAACTTCAACTGAGGTAAAGAAGTTAGTTATTGAATAAAGATGGCTTATTTTCTTGAAAAAAACCGTCGGTTATTCGGCGGTTTTTTTTGCGATAAAACCAAAGCTAATTAATACCTTTGCTGTATGGTTTACGATATTCATATTTTTGTTTGCACCAATCAACGCACAGGTTCCGAAAGGCTGAGTTGCGGCGAAACCCACGGGCTTGAGTTGGTAGCCGAATTTAAAAAGCAATTAAACGACCTTAACATTACTCTAAAAACAAGGGCAAATAAAAGCGGTTGCCTTGGAATTTGCGATTTTGGCCCCACTGTGGCCATTTACCCCGAGGGTATTTTTTATGTGGGCGTAAAAAAGGAAGATGTTACCGAAATTATTCAATCACACGTATTAAATAAAAAACCTGTTGAAAGGTTATTACTTAAAAAATAAATGTCACTTCTTTTAAAAGACAGCGAATTGCAAAGGCATGGTTTAACCACCGATGATCTGCAAACTAAATTTAAAACTCAGCTTTTAAAAGATTTTGAAATGTGTAATGTGCATCAATACCTAAAGCCAATAACAGATTTTTCGTACGAAGCCATTCATGAAAATATACAGAACGCGTTGCAACAAATTGCACATTCGGGTTTTTCAACTTATCAAAGTCTGTTGTACAGGATTGATATTTCGGAAAGGCATTTAAGTGAAAAAATGAAGGCGGAACCTGATAAAAAAAGTGAAGATGTTTTAGCGGAATTAGTTATTAAACGCATTTTACAAAAAGTGATCTTGAAAAAAATATATTCTGAATAATTTACGATAAAAAATGATGATCAGAAAAGGAACCGAAACAGATCTGCCACAGGTTTTGGCTTTGGTAAAAGAACTCGCCGTATTTGAAAAAGCCCCGGCTGAAGTAGAAGTGAGCGTTGAAGAAATGGTGAACTGGGGTTTTGGAAAGGATAAATTATTTGAATTTTTTGTAGCCGAAAAAAACAATACCGTCGTAGGCATTGCCCTTTATTATTACAAATACTCCACCTGGAAAGGCAAATGCCTTTTTTTAGAAGATATTATTGTAACTGAAAGTGAACGTAAGAACGGTTACGGCAAATTATTATTTAATGAAGTTGTAAAAGTAGCCAAACAACAAAAAGTAAGGCGAATGGAATGGCAGGTGTTAGATTGGAACAATGCCGCCATTGAGTTTTATAAAAAATACAATTCAAAATTTGACGGCGAGTGGATCAATTGTAAATTTACTTTTGATCAAATTCAATCCATGTAATTCTCATCTGATCTTACAAGGCATTTAGGCACGCTCCATTTACCTTTGAATAAATTCAGGTCAATTACATTATTCACACAATCCAAATAGGTTCCGTTTTTTTTTCGTTTCATAATAAACGCGTTACCCGTTTTAATTTTATCAATTACATATTTTTCAAGCTCCGGCAGGCTTAGTTTTTTTGTTTCGGCGGCGTTTTTAAATGCCAATTCATTATTTTGCAGATCCATTATGGTGCTTAAGCTATCGGGACTTTCATTAAACTCTGTTTTTAATTTTAAGAACTGCTTGTAATTAGCTTTTTCGTGCGCACAGCCAAGCTTTCGTAATTTTTTGGTTTTTACTTTTTGCGAAAATGCTGCCATAAAAAAAACATGCCTGAATGCATCCAGCTTTCCTCCGTTCGAAAAATTATCCAATTTTCCTCCTAGATCTTTGTTGTAAATTTGGTAACACTTCTTGCTGATTAACTTTACTTTAATGGCTGCAAAAGGATGTCCTAACGCCCACCAACGCTCATATTTACTGCCCCCCGCGCTTTGTGATAAAACGCACACCGGTAAAAAAAGTATAATTATAAATTTTAAGGACATTTTTTCAATCGTCTAAAATTAATGATAATTAACACGTCATTGTTAGTATAAAGGTCGAAAATAGTTTACAAGAGACCATAAGAAACATACATTTGTATTTGTGGAATACAAAATGGATCTCATTTCTAAGTTACTGAATAAAAAGGCTACAGGTTTAGTTACCAGCATCAACGATCTGCGTGATAAAGAATTCAGCGGTATTAAATTAACCTCCGAAGAAAAGTTCGCGCTTAGTAATTTTGATAAGTACCGCATTAATTTATTGAATGCACAAGAGGATGAGGAAAAATTTCATCTTCAATATCGCCAGTTACAGGTAATCGCTAATCTTAGCGACTGGCAAGAATTCCTTAAAGAGGGTTTCTCTAAATAACCTGAATAATCGCTTTTACCTTTGTAATAGGCCTTTAAGCCATGTAAATTCACCGTTTTCAAATGGTTAACAAACTATTTCTAACAATCCTATTTATTTTTTATCTTTGACACTTATAAAAATATATGAGGGTGAAAACATTAGGGCAATTCATAATCGAAAAACAATCTGATTTTCCATTTGCAAAAGGCGAGTTATCGCGTTTATTACGTGATATTGGTATTGCAGCCAAAATTGTTAACCGCGAGGTAACTAAAGCGGGATTAGTTGAGATCCTTGGAGAAACAGGCGAAACAAATGTGCAGGGAGAGAAAGTAAAAAAACTGGATGTATTTGCCAACGAGCAATTTATTGCAGCACTTAAGGCCGGTGGCGAAGTTTGTGCTATTGCGAGCGAAGAGAACGAAGAAATTATTCCTATTGATTCTGAAATTTCAAAGAACGCGAGATATGTTGTGGCAATGGATCCCTTGGATGGATCTTCAAATATTGATGAAACAGTGTCTGCCTTTGTGTCAATCGTGTCATTTACTTCAGGTGTCACAGTTGTAGGAGTAACTTTTGGAACTTCAACAACTTCTACTTTTTCTT
>JANYBY010000192.1 GCA_025360565.1 Bacteroidota bacterium | reverse complement strand
CAACAAAAAAACAAAATGAATTTGCTCTTCCCGGATGGAGCGTTGATTTTATAAAAAAATATTCGGCAGGCAATTTTACTATCATTAAAAAAAGTGAAAAACCAGTTATATCTTATTGCGGATACGTAGATTCACTGGAAGAAAAAAAAACCAGCATCTCAAAAAAAGTAAAAAATATTTTCAGTGCTGAAGATTTTTATGGAAAAGGATCTGTTTTGCGCGGTAAAGCAGTACGTAATTTGATAAAAGAAAAAAAAATTAAAACAGAATTTATTATCCGAAATGGTTTTTGGGCAGAAGGAATAACCGATAAAAATGCCGCGCGAAAACAATACGCTGAAAATATGCTGAATTCGCCTTATGCCTTTGTGGCAAGGGGTGCAGGCAATTTTTCGTATCGGCTTTATGAAGTAATGAGTTGCGGACGTATTCCGGTTTTTATAAATACCGATTGCGTTTTACCTTATCCAACCTTTATTAATTGGAAAAAGAGCTGTGTTTGGGTCGAAGAAAATAACGTAAAAAATATTGCATCCGAATTAATTAATTTTCATAGATCGATCTCCGAAAATGAATTTGAACAAATGCAAAGCTCAAACAGAAAGATCTATGAAGAATGGTTATGTCCGGAAGGATTTTTTAAAAACATCAATAAAGTCATTAATTGAAAAAAGTCTTTAAATATTTTATTCCCGGCTTCATCAAAAGGCACTATTCAGCGCTTGGTAAAAACGAAACCCCAGTTTATGGTTGGTTTGGTTCTTATTCCGGCTGGGCCGAAGCTTTATCTCATTGTTCGGGTTACGACAGCGAAGTGATCATTAATAAAGTTAAAAATTCTATCCTTAAAGTAATTACGGGAGCAGCAGAGTGCGAAAGAGACAGCGTTGCTTTTACTACGCACGAATATTCTCCCGATCTTCTGGAAGCACTTAAAATGGCTGTGACAAATAATGAACTTAATGTAATAGACTACGGCGGTTCTTTAGGCAGTACTTATTTCCAATACAGGCGCTTTTTCGAAGGCGTAAAAATAAACTGGATGGTGGTGGAACAAAAACACTTTGTGGTTGTTGGGAATAAAGAAATTACAAACAATGAACTAAATTTTTTTTATACCGTAAAAGAAGCCATTGCTTTTAAAAATGCCACTACCATGCTCCTCTCGTCTGTTTTACCTTATCTTGAAAAGCCCTTTGAGTTTATAGATCAATTAAAATTTTACACTTTCGATAATATTATTATTGACCGAAATGCTTTTATTGAAGAAAAAAAAGATATATTAACGGTGCAAATTGTCCCTGAATTTATTTATAAGGCCTCGTATCCGGCTTGGTTCTTTAATGAACAAAATTTTAAAGATCGATTTACCGATACGTATGATCTGAAAATGGAATTCATGAGCCCCTTTGCTTTACCAGCCATTGTAAACGAAAAAAAGGTTTTTTGGAAAGGTTTTTTATTTAAAAAGAAAATATGAGTAAACTGCCATATTTAAATTTAGGTTGCGGAATTACATTTGATCCCGAGTGGACAAATGTGGACTTTGTTTCAACCGGCGAAGGCGTTATTGCTCATAATTTGCTTAACGGGATTCCCTTTATGGACGGGAGTCTTGAGGTGGTTTATCATTCGCATGTTTTGGAACACATGCCTAAAAACAAAGCGGAAGAATTTATCAAAGAATGTTACCGGGTATTAAAATCCGGCGGAATAATTCGTGTAGCTATTCCGGATCTTGAACAGATAGCATTGAATTACATTAAATATTTGAACGAAAGTATAAAAGGAACCCCCGGCGCAAAAGAAAAATATGAGTGGACCATGCTTGAGTTGTTTGATCAGGTTGTTAGAAATAGGTCGGGCGGTGAAATGATTGATTATATAAAGGATTCTTCAAAAAATAACGATCAGTTTTTATTGGAGCGAAACGGATCTGAAGTAAAACGCATTATGGATATGCTTCGGAAAAAAAAGGAAACTCAAAAGGAACCGGAACGATCAAACCCCGGAATGAGGAACCGTTTAAAAGGAATGGTGTCAGGAATTAAAAATAAGCCACAAAAACCTTTAACTGGAGAAGATCAACAATCCTTGGATATAGGCAAGTTCAGAACTCAGGGCGAAGTGCATCAATGGATGTACGACCGATTTTCACTTAAACTATTATTGGAACAATGCGGTTTTAAAAACTGTTCTGTTAAATCCGCGTTTGACAGTGGTATTGCCAAGTGGGCCGGCTTTAACCTTGACGGTAATTTTGAAACGAAAGAAGTGCGAAAACCGGATTCACTTTTTATGGAAGCTGTAAAATGACAGAAGAGAAAATAAATTTATGTACTTTATTTAATGTAAATTACCTTAACAGGGGTTTGTTAATGTATACATCGTTAAAAGCGGAGGCAAAAAATTTTGACCTGTATGTGATTTGTTTTGATAATGTAACTTATGAGATTCTCAAAAAGCTCAATCATGATAATTTGATCCCTGTTTCGTTAAAGGAATTTGAAGATGAAGAACTCTTAAAAATAAAACCATCGCGAACCGCGGCAGAGTATTGCTGGACCTGCAGCTCTTCATCGGTACTGTATTGTATAGAACATTTTAAATTAGATAATTGCACGTATGTAGATGCCGACCTTTATTTTTATTCTGATCCGGCAAAAATATGGAAGGAAGATCCGTCTGCTTCTGTACTTATTACTCTGCATAATTATTCGGCTGAATATGATCAGTCAAATGAAAGCGGGCGTTTTTGCGTACAGTTTACCGGTTTTAAAAATAACGCCGAAGGAATGAAAGCTTTGAAAGACTGGCGGAACGATTGCATAAAGTGGTGTTTTAACAGGATCGAGGACGGAAAATTCGGTGATCAAAAGTATTTAGATGAATGGCCCCAAAAATACAAAGGCGTGCATATTGTAAAGGATATAACCGCAGGACTCGCGCCGTGGAATATTGATCAGTTTAAGATCGTTAAAGAGAATTTGGTCGTTCAAAAAAGTGATTCAAAAAAAATGGAATCGGTGTTCTTTCATTTTCATGGATTGAAGATCTTTAAAGATCAAATGGTATCGTTCACATCTCATCGCTATCATTTAAATAAAACGGCGCAAACTAAAATTTATTTGCCCTATGCGAAAAGATTATTGGAAATCGATAACTTTTTAAGAAAATCTTTCCCCGGAATATACAATGTTGTTCATGAAAAAAGTGGTGTTGAATTGGTAAGTACAAAAGAATGGCTAAGATTTTATTTGTACGATGTTAAAAATGACCTAAAAAACATTGATGCCAATTTAACCAAAAGCCGATTTAAAAATAACTACACATTTAAAATAGAAATATAATATGGCCCATTTGATCGATCTTAAAACCTTTACCGATAAAAGAGGAAACCTTACGGTAATAGAAAAAATAATCCCATTTAATATAAAACGGATCTTTTATATTTATGGAGTGGATGATTCGGTTCGGGGTGGGCACAGGCATCACAAAACGGTACAGGCCGCAGTATGTATTAAAGGAAGTTGTAAAATTTACAATAATGATGGTGTAACCGAGCAAACTTTTGACCTTAATGCGCCAAATAAATGTTTAATTTTAGAGAGTAAAGACTGGCATAACATGTTTGAGTTTTCTAAAGACGCGATATTAATGGTACTGGCAAGCGAATTTTTTGAAGAGAAGGATTATATTTTTGAACCATATAAAAAATGATCGAATACGAAAATTTAAATAAACTTAACCAAACTTTTTTTGAAGATTATAAAACTGCTTTCGATGAAGTGTTGAAAAGCGGATGGTTTATTTTAGGAAAAAAGGTAATTGAGTTCGAAAAAGAATATGCCGCATTTTGCCAAACAAAATACTGCGCAGGTGTTGCCAATGGTTTGGACGCTTTAAATTTATCGCTGCGCAGTTTTAAGTTTGAAAAAGATTCCGAAGTTATTGTGCCGTCAAATACATATATAGCAACAATATTAGCGATTGTTGAAAATGGACTTCAGCCTGTGTTGGTTGAGCCAACCATTGAGTCGTATAACATTGACACGAATAAGATCGAAGAAGCCATTACACCTAAAACAAAAGGTATTATGCCGGTGCACTTGTACGGCAAGGTTTGTGAGATGGATAAGATCATGGCAATTGCTAAAAAGCACAATTTAAAAGTGATCGAAGATTGTGCACAATCGCATGGGGCAAAATTTAAAGGTAAACTATCAGGAAGTTTTGGGCATGCCGCTGCGCATAGTTTTTATCCCACAAAAAATTTAGGAGCCTTGGGAGATGCAGGCGCGGTGACCACCAATGATGAACTGATCTATGAGAATATTAAAACCTTAAGAAATTACGGTTCAAAAGTAAAATATGAAAATAGTGTAGTGGGTGTTAATTCACGATTAGATGAAATCCAGGCTGCATTACTTTTGGTAAAACTAAAAAGGATTAATGAGATAACGGAACATAAACGCAAATTGGCCGCTATTTATTTAAAAGAATTAAAATCCGATTTTATTAAACCCCGGGTTCATCCCGATCATTTTGACGTATATCATATTTTTTGCATTCGGCATCCAAACCGAAACGAGTTAAAGGAATATCTGTTAAAGAATGATGTAAAAACTGAAATTCATTACCCCATTGCACCGGTTGACCAGCTGGCAATGCAGGGCATCCTTAAAAATAAAAATACACCAATTGCCCGCGAAATTCACAACACTACTTTAAGTTTGCCTATTTCTTTTTTTCATACCGAAAATGATATTCATAAAGTAATAGAATTAATGAACGCCTTTTAAAATGAAGCTTTCTGTAATCACTATAAATTATAATAACGCTGCCGGGCTTGAAAAGACAATTCAATCGGTGATCGAACAAAGTTTTACTGATTTTGAATTTATTATCATTGATGGAGGTTCAACAGATGGCAGCGCGGAGGTGATAAAAAAATACGCCTCAAAAATTTCGCATTGGGTTTCTGAAAAAGATAAAGGAATCTACAATGCCCAAAACAAAGGTATTAAAGCGGCTAAAGGGGAATACACTTTATTTTTAAACTCCGGCGACTATCTTGCGGAAAAAGATATTTTAAAAAAAATATTCTCAAAAAATCCCACAGCAGATATTGCCTATGGTAATATGTATATTGTACATGAGGACGGACGCAAAGAAAAGGGCTATATGCCTCCCGAAATTACATTTTATCAAATGATCCGCGATACGCTGTGGCACCCGGTTTCGTTCATAAAACATAATTTGTTTGAAAAATACGGTTGTTACAACGAGGATTACAAAATTGTGGCGGATTATGAATTTTTTTTAAATGTACTTATCGATAAAAAGGTAACAACGCAATATTTTAACGAGTTCATTTCGGTTTTTAGTCTCGATGGTAAAAGCTCTTCGGCAGAAAGTGTTGAAACAATAAAGAGAGAACGAAAAAAAGCCCAGTTAACTTATTTTCATCCGAGCATGATAGAATTGGCAAATAAATATAACGAGTTGAGTACTCCGGTCTATCCGCGAACGCTTAAGCAAAAAATAAAATCTCTTTTCAAAAAATAGTGACTGTAAGTGTTATAATACCGAGTTTTAATTATGGTCATTTTCTTAAGGAAACCCTTGAAGATCTGCTACTGCAAACGCATAGCGATTGGGAATGCATTGTTATTGACAACCGTTCAACGGACGATACAAAAAACATAGTTGAAGAATTCATAAAAAGAGATCCCAGATTTAAATATTTATTTGACGAAAAAAAAGGGCCATCTACTTCAAGAAATATGGGTATAATGGCCGCAAAAGGCGAGTTTATTCAGTTTTTGGATGCCGATGACCTGATTCAACACAATAAATTTAAAAGCGCATTACAACTATTTGGTAAAAATAAAGAGGCGGATATTGTTTATAGCGACATGCGGTATTTTGCTGACGGAAATAAAGGCGAGTTATTTTATTACATGACCATGGATAAAAATGCCGACCGAAAGTGGATGACTTATGTGCGTGGGGGCAGAAAAGAAATTTTGCCGGCCTTATTAAAAGAGAACATCATGGTAATTTCTTCTCCTTTAATTAAAAGATCGGCTCTAATGGAAGTTGGCTTATATATTGAAACCCTTGTGTTTAATGAGGATTGGGAACTTTGGTTGCGCTTCGCTTTAAAAAATAAAACATTCTTTTTTGATAATACCCCCGATACAATGGCGCTGATACGCGTTCATAAAACGAGTTACAGCCGCGATGGATATAAAATGTATTACAGCGGATTAAAAGTATGCATGCAGCTTTTACCTCAATTAAGTAAAGAGGAAAATGATCCCGCTTTTGTGAATAAAATAAAGTACCACGAAATGATCCTTACCAAAATGATATACGAAGGCTGTTCCGATAAAAAATTAACGATCGAACGCCTTACTGAATTGTCAAAAATCTCATCTTCCTTTGATAAAATGCTCAAAAACGCTCAAAAATATTCGGGATTGGTGCTGAAAGCGATTTTTTATGTAAATTTCAAGCTAAAATATAGCTCTTACAAGCCCAATGCCTAAAGTTTCTATTTGCATACCCGCCTATAATCAGCCTGTTTATCTTCGAAAAACAATTGAGTCGGCATTGATGCAGGATTATACCGATTATGAGATCATTTTAACGGATGATAGCAATAATAATGACGTTAAAAATTTGGTTGTGGAATTTGATTCAAAAAAGATCACTTATTTTAAAAACGAAAAATCCTTGGGCTCTCCCGCTAACTGGAACTTCGCGGTTAGCAAGGCAAAAGGTGAATATATAAAGATTTTACATCACGACGATTTTTTTAATAATAAAGGTTCTTTAGGTGAATTTGTTAAGGCACTCGATGATAATAAAAATGCGGCCTTTGCATTTTGTCAAACTACAGTATTTGATGAAAAGAAGGATAGTCTGCGTACGCATGCCGTAAACGAAGAGCAATTCAAGCCCATACGAAAGCATCCCGAATTATTAATAACAGGAAACAGAATAGGAGCACCAAGCGCTACTATTTACAAAAAGCAGGATGTTTTTTTTGATGAGAATTTAAAATGGCTCGTGGATACGGATTTTTACATTCAGTTGCTCCAAAAAAATAATAAAGCGGTTATTATTCAAAAGCCCCTAATTACCACTACCGACGGGGCAATACACCAGGTCACACGATTTTGCCTTAATAATCCAGAGGTAGAAATAAAAGAATACACCTATGAACTTGAAAAATATTCATTTCCTCCGATCAAGGAAAAAGAATTTACAAATTTTTTCTTAAAATTATTTTTTAATTATAAAATCACAAGTTTAAAGGAATTACACGTTTACGCACCATTTGTAAAAAAGCAATTGCCTTTTTTTAAAAAAATATTAAAACAATTCCCTTCCTATTCGAAAAGAACAAAACTTCAAAATAATATAACGGCCATTTTCGGAAGAGTGTTCCGCAGTTGAACTATTTAAAAACTACAAAAAAGTAAATGAGCCTAAGTCCGACCATAAAAAAAATGCTGAAAAACAAATTCACTCTTTTTTTATATCGTGAATATAAACTGATGCAACAAAAGAGTTTGTACAATAAGCAATTGTTGCAATTTAAAGAGTCGGCTTCAAAAACTAAACAACGTTTTTCCCTTAATAAAGAAGATAATTATCCTTGTTTAAATGATAATACCGAGAACACGGGCTTCGACCGGCATTATGTTTATCATTTGGCCTGGGCTATTCGAGTAGTAAAGGAAATTGATCCGCCGGTGCACATTGATATTGCTTCTATGCTTTATTTTCCTACACTTCTTTCGGCATTTATAAAAGTAAAATATTACGACTACCGTCCGGCTCAATTGAACTTAGATAATTTAAGTTCCGAACGAGGCGATCTCACTAAGCTTCCATTCGAAGATAATTCCGTTGTTTCACTTTCATGTATGCATACCATTGAGCACATTGGTTTGGGGCGATACGGTGACCCAATTGACTACGATGGAGACTTAAAAGCTATTAAAGAATTGAAACGAGTAGTTGCTAAAGGTGGTAATTTATTATTTGTTACGCCTGTTGGAAAAGCGCGCATACAATATAATGCACATAGAATATACACTTACGATCAAATAGCAAGTTATTTTGAGGGTTTTGAAATAAAAGAGTTTTCTCTTATCCCCGATTCGGAAGCCGAAGGCGGGTTAATACGAAACTCGACAAAAGAGCAAAGTGATAAGCAATGGTACGCTTGCGGTTGTTTTTGGCTGGTAAAAAAATAAAACATGATTGTTGTAAAATTGATCGGTGGATTAGGAAATCAACTATTTCAATACGCTTTTGGGCGTAGTGTTTCCCTTCATCATAAAACCGATCTGTTTTTGGATATTTCTGATCTGCAAAATAAGGATCTCAGCCATACTTACCGCAATTATTCCCTCAATAAATTTTATGTGAAAGCTAAGATCGCGCCTGACAATTTGATCTTAGATCTCGATGCAAAAAAAAGTATTATTGAACGCGCGTTAAATAAAATTCCTTATCCAGGAAAACTAAAAGTTGTTGGCGAAAATAAAATTCATTTTGATCCGGAAATGGATGTGCCGGAAGATAATTCTTATTTAATTGGATATTGGCAGAGCCCTTTATATTTTAAAGACATTGAAAATACACTTCGCGAAGATCTGAAATTTTCTGTTCCTTTGAATGCAAAAGCAAATTCTGTTTTGCATCAAATACAAAATTGCAATTCTGTTAGTTTGCATGTACGAAGAGGTGATTATGCTATGAATCCCGAAACGCTTGCCTATCACGGTTTGTGCGATATAACGTATTACGATCAAGCCATTGAATTAATAAAGTCAAAAGTAACGGACCCTGTTTTTTTTATTTTTTCAGATGATCCTCAATGGGTTCGCGAAAATTTTAAATTGTCGGATAAAATTATTCTTGTGAGCAATCCTGAATATGCTCAAATAGATGATCTGCGTTTAATGTCATCTTGCAAACATTCAATAATGGCCAATAGCAGTTTCAGCTGGTGGGGCTCGTGGCTCATTCAGGATCCCAAAAAAATAACCATCGCCCCTTTAAAATGGTATCAAAATGATTCGATCAAAACAGATAATTTATTTACAAGATCTACGTTCAGAATATGACCCCAATGGTTTCTGTAATAATGCCTGTTTACAATACGGCTCCGTTTTTGAAAGAAGCCATTGAAAGTGTTTTAACTC
>JANYBY010000185.1 GCA_025360565.1 Bacteroidota bacterium | reverse complement strand
GTTTAAGCGAAGCGAAAATTTCCGACTCGCTTTATACACCCCTTTCACATTATCACGCAAGTAAATTTTTAATAACAGATATTTTAGAATATCACGTATTTAGTCCAAAATACCAAGTTACGGGCCCGAAAGTTTATTGCTGGTACCGGATTTTTGTTTTTGATTTGAAGTCTAAAAAAATAATTTTTTATTACACCTCAACAGAGTTCAATGATAAGGTAATGCGAGATGGTTATTGGGCAATAAAATATTCATTGAAAAAGCTGAAGTATTTGACTGCTCGTCGATAGAGTTAATTTCTTAATTGCTACCAAATTTATTTCGTACTTTTAAATCATGTTTTTAAAAAAGCATTTTCTTTTTCTCGGCTTAGTATGTGTTCTAAAATTTAATTTGCCGGCGCAATTATACAAACCTTATAATTTAAAAAATATTTACTGGCTGGTGCAGCTTTGCAAAAGTACCGATGGCTCAAACCCCATTAACGGCCGCTATATAAACGAAATGAATTATATGATCTGTAACGACACCGTTATCATCAACAACCTAAAATACCGCACCATTTACCAAAAATCATTTCAGTACGATGTAAACGTAAACCCTTTTCCAGGTAACTACGCGCCCTATGGTTATTTACGGCAGGATTCTGTTTTAAAACGCAGCTGGTTGTATTTGCCCGAATGGGGAAAAGATACTTTGCTCATGGATTATAATTTAAAGGTGGGCGATGTTATTAACCGCGGTTATTATTACCACGCTACCGTAAACGCCAATTGCAATACTTCGTGGAAGATAGTAAAAGTTGGGTTTAAAGACCTTGGCACCGGCATTAACGCAAAAGTATTTTATACGGATACTACGGGCCGACAGGCTTTTTTTGTTGAAGGGGCCGCTCACCCTTACGGTGTGTTTCACAATAAATATAATTTTTTTCCGCTCGGCGAAAAATATTGTTTGCCCGTTGGTTATTGCAGCAATATAAACGCGGTGTATTTAACGCCCCATTGCAAATTTAACATGGTGCCCGTTACCGAAAGGGCGCCCGATAAAACTACGCTCGAGGTTTTTACCGACTCTACCAAAACCGGTTTTGCCATTCGTTCCTTAATTCCCTTTACCGAAATAGAGTTGGTGGATGTGTATAACAATACGATTATAAAAACTAGCACGCCCCCTACCGATTATTATGTAAATAAAACCTTGTTTTTAAAGCCGGGCTGCTTTTTATTTAAGGTGCGGTTAAAAAATAAACTGGTAGTGGTTACAAAATTTGTTATTGCCGGGTAATTTTTTTTTGGGCGTGCCCACCCCTAAAGCAGAAAATGCCTTGGCAAAATCTTCAAGGTTTTATCAACGTTAGACCTTCAAGGTTTTACCGAATCATCCCAAAAACCTTGAAGGTCTCAGCACAACAAAACCTTGAAAGCCTGTAATTTTCTGCTTTAGGGGGGTCGGGCTTTCCGTTGCAATCTTTTTGTCCGCCGAAAAGGCGGAACAAAAAGGATTTTCACTACAATCCCTCACGCAGCATTTCGGTAAGACCTTCAAGGTTTTCGGGTATATTCGACAATACCTTGTTGGTCTCTACAAAGCTATTATTCCTTAACTTTAAAAAAAATTACAATGAAAAAATTCTTCGATAGGTTTTCGTCTAAAGTAACAAATGCTACAGGCAGTTCAAGCGCGTTTATACTTGCACTTTTAATAATTATAGTTTGGGGCATCACCGGCCCGCTATTTAATTTTTCCGATACCTGGCAACTGGTAATAAACACAGGCACTACTGTTATTACTTTTTTAATGGTATTCTTAATTCAGCAATCGCAAAATAAAGATACCAAGGCCGTTCATTTAAAGCTGAACGAATTGATCGCGTGTAATTCAAAAGCAAGTAACAGGCTGGTTTCTATTGAAGATCTGACGGCCGCCGAAATTGAAGTTTTAAAAAATTATTATATACGTTTATCAAAGTTGTCTGAAAACGATATTCACCGATCGCATTCTATAGATGAAGCGAATGAAAATTCTAAAACCAAAAAACATCAACAGAAAAAACCGGGTTAGTTGTTGTTCATCTTTTCGGCAAACTCATTTGGCCCGATCGCGTTCTTTACATCAAATTCGCCAATGCGTGTTCGGCGCAAGGCCGTTAAGTGCGCTCCGCTGTTCAGCATCAATCCCAAATCGCGGGCAATGCTTCTTATGTATGTGCCTTTGCCGCATACGATCCTAAAACTAACGGTTGGCATACTTATATCGGTTAATTCAAATTCTTTTATTTCAATTTCGCGTGCTTTAATTTCCGCTTCCTCCCCTGCCCTTGCATATTCATAGGCACGCTTGCCATTTAACCAAACCGCGCTGTACAAGGGCGGCACTTGTTGCTGCAGACCAATAAAACTATTCGCGGCTTTCGTCAAATCGCTAACCGTTATATGATCAATAGCAAAAGTATGGTCAACCGGTTTTTCAAGGTCAAAGCAAGGTGTTGTTGCTCCTATAAAAAAAGTACCGGTGTATTCTTTTTCCAGGCCCATTAACTCATTTATAGTTTTGGTTTTTTTGCCGCTGCAAACAATTAACAGCCCGGTTGCAAGCGGATCAAGCGTACCCGCATGACCCACTTTTGGTTTTGTTTTTACGCCATCGTGCACTAAAGAAGGGTGCTGCTTTATGGCATGTTTTATTTTATTCACCGCCTGAAAACTGCTCCAGGTGTAGGGCTTATCAATTAATAATATTTCTCCGGTGTAAAAATTATACATAATGCTTAGTAGAAAACTTCACTTTCATCGTTACGCTTGCCAAAAAAATGCTCATTTATAAAAAATAACCTCCGCTTTTTTTGGCTTCACAAGCCTCGAAATTGAAGTTTTCTTTCTAAGCATACTTTTTATGGAGGTTATGCGTTTATTACAAAAGCTAAAAAACTTCCTTCGCCACGGCCTTAGTAGCTTCGCTGGCGCCCATGGTGTAAAAATGTAAACAAGGTACATTTGCCTTTACCAATTCTTTTGATTGTTGTATGCACCATTTTATTCCAACCTCTTTCACTTGCTTATCATCTTTACATTTTTCAAGCTCCTCGTAAAAGGGTTGTGGAATATCGATATGAAAAATTTTAGGCAAGGCCGTAATTTGTTTTTTGCCGCTTAATATTTTTAAACCCGGAATAATAGGCACATTGATCCCGTTCTTACGACACAGATCCACAAAATCAAAATATTTTTTATTATCGAAAAACATTTGTGTAACAACATATTCGGCACCCGCATCCACTTTTTCCTTCAAATATTTTAGATCGCTGATCATATTTGGCGCTTCAAAATGTTTTTCGGGGTAAGCCGCCACGCCAATGCAAAAATTAGTTGGTGCCGCGTCCTTCATTTCATAATCCAAATATTTTGCGGCGTTCATTTCGCCAACTTGTTTTACAAGGTCAATAGCATAAGCGTTACCGCCGGGCTCCGGCACAAAAGCAGCTTCGGTTTTAATACTGTCGCCGCGCAGGGCAAGCACATTATCAATTCCTAAAAACTGAAGGTCAATTAACGCGTTCTCGGTTTCTTCGCGGGTAAATCCTCCGCAAATAATATGAGGTATAGCATCCACATTATATTTATTCATAATGGCGGCGCAAATACCAACTGTGCCCGGGCGTTTACGAATGCTTACTTTTTCTAAATAACCGCCATCGCGTTTTTTATAAATATATTCTTCGCGGTGATAAGTAACATCTACAAACGCAGGTTTAAATTCCATTAAAGGATCAATGCCATCGTAAATACTTTGTACATTTTTTCCTTTTAAAGGCGGTAAAATTTCGATCGAAAAAAGGGTTTTTTTACTTTGAGAGAGCTTTTGCGTTAGCTTCATATTGTATCTTAATTATTAACTGATATTATTTGAGTTATTTCCGGAACTGCGCGTTTAATAGTTTCTTCAATGCCCGATTTCATGGTCATATTACTCATATTACATGTTTTGCAGGCGCCTTTTAATTCTAATTTTAAAATATTTTCCGGTGTAATTTCAATCACCTCAACGTTGCCACCGTCCGCCTCAAGGTATGGGCGAATAGTATCTAAGGCAGCTTCTACTTTACGGTGCAGGGTTTCCATCCTATAAATTTAGGGCAAAGATACGAGTATTATACCAAATGCGAATATATTTTATACCAAAGATTTTGTATAAAAATTTGTAAAGATTGAGGCGACAATTGCAGGCGTAGCAGGCAGTTACGGCGATTCCGATAGCTATCGGAATTGGCAACGAAAATATTGACAAATTTTTTCAAAAGACTGGACTAAAATATATTGGCTTTTGGTATTAAAGTGATTTACAATGGTTTTGTAAGGGAATACAAATAAAAAAGCACGGCTAAAAAAGCCGTGCTTTTAATAAAATAAGGTTAATGTATAATTATTCTTTTTCTACACGAACTAATTTTGTGCCATCAGGTGTATAATATAAACCTGTAAAGTCTTTGCCCTTTTTTACGGTAACTTCATAAAGCTTATCGTGTTCAGGTGTTTTAATTTGTTCAGCGTGATCGAAGGTCCAATCTTTGTATTCCGATTTGGCGAAAGCTTCC
>JANYBY010000167.1 GCA_025360565.1 Bacteroidota bacterium | reverse complement strand
CAAGGAAAAACAACCCGAATAAGCCGACGAAAATGGCCGAAATGTGATTGGACAAACCAAATATGGAAGGAACAAGGCTTACGGGGATCAAAAATAGGGTATAAATAACGATCTGGAACGCGCTGCTTTTATCTCTTCCGCCCAATGAAGGAAGCATGAAAAATCCGGCTTTTTTGTAGTCGTCATGACTAACCCAAGCGATAGCCCAAAAATGAGGGAACTGCCACATAAACTGTACGGCAAAAAGTAGCCAGGCATGAAAAGTAAATTCACCAAAACCATCACTTGCCGCAACGCCGCCAATCAAGGTTGGAATGGCTCCCGGAAAGGCGCCAATAAATACTGAAAAAGGTGTTTTTCGCTTTAGCGGAGTGTAAACTAATGCATAAAGTACTACCGAAACAGCCCCTAAGATCCCGGAAAGGATATTCGCCCAAAAAGCTAAAATAAAAATACCGGCAAGTAATAGTAAAACGCAATAGACAAAAGCCTCTCTCACACTTAAAATATTTAAGGGAAGTGGTCGCCCGCCTGTGCGGACCATCAATTTATCAAGGTCTTTTTCTATGATCTGGTTAAAACCATTTGCAGCACCGGTAACTAAAAATCCGCCCAGTGTAATGGCAATTATTTTTGTGATCTCTATTTGTGGTGTAAGGGTAAAATAACTTATAACCGCCGATAAAACCACCAAAAAAGAGAGCTTGAACTTGGTTAGTTTTACATATCCTTGCGCTTTGGAGAAACCCGTAAAAACAGGCATCTCGGCGGTTGGAATTTCTATTTCGGGCTGATTATTTTCCACTTAAAAACGCCGCAATTTAAGCACAAATTCCTTGTCCCATAGAGCGAAAAAAGAATATTATAAACAGATTTAAGAGGAGTTTGGATATAAAAAAGAAAGCTCCGCCAAACGGCAGAGCTCGAATTATATGAATTGGCCTAAGGTTTAAATTTAAATATAGGTACCGTTTGCTTTCGCTTCTTTGTTTTGTTTGCGGATCTGCATTGTCCAATAAAAAAGGCAAATTACAATGATAGTCCACATAACGATATTCGGGCCCTGCCCTAAAGCTTTCCAAATTTTAAATACTACTTCAAAAAAAGCTGCAATTCCGTTCCAGATACTAGTCCAAGTCATGGTGTTTATTTTTGTACGTTTGTACAAATATAAAAGTATTTTTTTATTCGGGCATGCTTTTACGCTTTTTAAAAGTTAACGATTACAGATCTTGGGTTTATCTCTTCGTATTTGCTATACTGATGGGTGGTTTTGCGCTGAGTTTTGGTGTAAAACATGTTAATATTTTTGAAAACAGCCTTTTATCGCTTTTTTACTTCGAAAATGCCAACCCACTTGCGGCCAAAATAACGGGTGTTATACTACTTATAGCGAATATCTTTTTGTTTGATTATGTACTTACTTCTCAAGAGCTCACCTCGGGCGATAATCATGTGCCTGCGTATTTATTGGGATTATATTTGATGTATGCTTTTATTGAAAGTCCGCTTAACCCGCAATTATTCGCGCAGTTGTTGCTTACATTTTCTTTCGGCAGATACATAGCAACTTATCGGGTGGAAAAAGCCGGACCATCTATTTTTGATGGAGCTTTTTGTTTATCCTGTGCTGTAATTTTGTACCCTCCCTATTGGGTTTTCTTCGCTATCGGTTTTATTTGCCTGGGTGTAATGAGGGCTTTCAACTTGCGCGAATACAGTCTTGTGATTATAGGCCTTGCTCTGCCGTATTTGTTTTATTATACCGCACTTTTTTTATGGGATCAATCAATGGAAAAACCGATGATGGATATCAGTCATTCATTTCATAAACCCGCCATGCCCGAATATTTTAAGGGTAGTTTTCTGATTAATTTTACTTCCATCTTGGTGATACTGTTCACTATTTTATTCTTTATTAAAAAGGGAACTTTATCGGGACGGATAAAAACCCAAAAAGCGCTTACGGTTTTCGTGTGATCGCTTTTACCTTGCGCGGCTGCCATTTTTATTACACAAAACCATTATGTAGTAACGGCCCGTATGGCGGTAATGCCTCTTAGTTTGTTTGCAGGAATTTATTTTGGCATGGCAAAAAGACGTATTTTAGCCGAGATTTTGTTACTGCTTTTAACAGCTATTGTTGTTGTAAGCATTTTGCAACACACTGAAATAATAAATACAATTTAAAAATATACAGATGAAATAATCATAACGCTTTATAAAAGTAAGTCGGTTATGATTATAACATATCACAATAATTAACAAAAATACAAGATATGAAATTTGGAGTAGTAGTTTTCCCGGGTTCTAATTGCGATGAGGATATGGTGTATGTATTGCGCGATATCATGAAACAAGAAACTGTAAAACTTTGGCACAAAGACAAAGACTTGCAAGGTTGCGATGCGATCATTTTGCCGGGTGGTTTTTCTTATGGAGATTATTTGCGTTCGGGAGCTATTGCACGCTTTTCTCCTATTATGGAAAAAGTATCTGAGCATGCGGCTAAGGGTGGATTTTTATTCGGTGTTTGCAACGGTTTTCAAGTGTTATGCGAAGCAGGATTATTACCCGGCGCATTGCTGATGAACACTAATCGTAAATTTAATTGCAAGAACGTTTTTATTAAAG
>JANYBY010000144.1 GCA_025360565.1 Bacteroidota bacterium | reverse complement strand
TAAAAACAATAACGAATGTAAAAAAAAACGGATAAAGAAATGGATGTTTAAATTTGAATGAAGGATCTATTTCTCGCTCACCCGCATATCTTCTATCAATAACTGAATACTTGTAACGCCTTTAAATTCATTTTCCTGAATTTTAAAAACAATATCCATTGGAGTTTTGCGCTGAAAAAAATTACTGAAATCACCTTTATCGTAAGCAATGGCCTGGAAACGGATGTTTGGATTTGATTTTTGAAATAATTCCAGCTTTAAATGATTAGTACCCACAATACGCCCCCAGCCTGTATCAAAAACATTTCTAGCGCAAAAAGTCGGTGTCATATTTTCGGGGCCATGGGGCGCAAATTGCTTTAATATTCGAACAAGTTTATCGGTTATTTCATGAAACTCTATTTCGGTGTCAATTTCTATTTTAGGAATCAATTGGTCTTTTGTAATAGATGCTGAAACCACGCTTTCAAATTTATTTTGAAAAGCTTCAACATTTTCTTTTTTTAAAGTTAGGCCTGCCGCAAATTTATGTCCACCAAATTGCTCGAGTAGATCGCTGCATTTTTCAATAGCGCTGTAAACATCATATTCCTTCACGCTGCGGGCGCTGCCCGTGGCCTTTCCGTCGCTTTCGGTTAAAACAATGGTGGGCCTATAATATTTTTCAATTAAACGTGAAGCTACAATGCCAATAACACCCTTGTGCCAGGTGGGATTAAATAAAACAATGCTGTTTTTTTGAGATAAAAATTCCTGCGCATCTAAAAATGCTAAAGCTTCTTGTGTTGTGCCCATGTCAAGGTCTTTTCGCTGTGTATTTGTATCGTTTATAGCTAAAGCCAACGTATCGGCCACTTCTTGATCTTCGCAAATTAAAAGCTCAACCGATTTGCGTGCATGTTCTATTCGACCTGCAGCGTTAATGCGTGGGCCCAAAACAAAAACCAATGAGCTTATATTTACTGCCTGTCGTGATTGATTTAAATTTAATAGGGCTTTAATTCCCGGGCGAGGATTTGAATTTAAAAATTTTAATCCGTGATGGGCAAGTACGCGGTTTTCGCCTGTTATCGGAACAATGTCGGCGGCAATGCTGGTTACAACCAGGTCAAGATATCCGTAACACTCTTCCAATGGCAAAATATTTTTTATAGAGAACGCTTCAATTAATTTAAAACCAATGCCGGCACCGCTTAATTCTTTATACGGATAATGACAATCGCTTTGCTTGGGGTCAAGTACAGCAAGGGCCGCGGGAATTTCTTCTCCGGGCAAATGATGATCACAAATAATAAAATCTACTTTTTTTGTATTGGCGTAAGCAATTTTATCAACGGCTTTTATGCCGCAGTCTAAAGCAATTATTAACGAAAAATTATTTTCTGCAGCAAAATCTATTCCGGCAAACGAAATGCCGTAACCTTCTTTGTATCTGTCGGGAATATAATAATCTATTTGTTTTATGTATTTTTTTAAAAAGCTGTAAACAAGGCTAACTGCGGTTGTGCCATCCACATCATAATCGCCGTAAATTAAAATTTTTTGATCTTTTGAAATAGCTTCGTTAATTCTATCGATGGCTGTGTTCATTCCTTTCATTAAAAAAGGATCGTGCAATTGCATATACTCCGGCCTGAAGAATGCACGCGAAGCTTCAAACGTGTTAATGCCTCTATGGCAAAGTAGTCCGGCAATGATGCGGTCAACACTCAATTCCTGCTGAAGTTTATTTACACTCGCAGCATCGGTTGTTTCAAATATTTTCCATTGTTTTTCCAAATTTATTACTATGCAAGGTTATGGTAAACAGCCTCAATGTCATCATCTTCTTCCATCCTTTCAATCATGGCCATAACTTCCGCTTCTTGTTCCGGCGCTAATTCTTTGGTTGTGGTTGGAATATAAATTTTACTTGTTTCAATTACATTTATTTTGTGCTGTTCTAAGGCAGATTGCATTTTTCCAAAATCGGTAAACGCAGTTTGAATAATAAATTGTTTATTTTCTTCATCGTAATTCAGATCTTCTAATCCAAAGTCGATCAATTCCAATTCAAGATCATCCTTATTTAAATTACCGGCTTCAATTTTAAACATGGCTTTGCGCTCAAACATAAACGCAACCGAGCCGTTGGTACCCATGGCACCATTGGCACGGTTAAAATACAGGCGTACGCTGGCAACTGTTCTGGTAGGATTATTGCTAGTACACTCCACTAATACAGGCACACCGTGCGGGGCGTAACCTTCGTAAATAACCTCGTCGTAATTGCCGGTATCTTTTTCGCTTGCTCTTTTTATAGCGCCTTCAACATTTGTTTTAGGCATGTTAACCGCTTTAGCATTTTGAATAATAGCCCTTAAGCGTGGATTGGAATCAGGATTTGGCCCACCGGTTTTAACGGCCATTACAATTTCGCGGCCAATTTTGGTAAACGCTTTCGCCATTTTGGCGTAACGTTTAAACATTGTGGCTTTTCTGGTTTCAAAAATTCTTCCCATATTTCAATCTTTTACAGAACTACAAATATAATTTTTTAATCTTTTTCAGGAAATAAATTGTGGCTCAATATGGGCTTTTTTGCCACAGATTACTCAGATTTAGCAGATTATTTTAACTACCCACTGTATTAAAAGTAAATCTATTCTTTCTATGAATTTTAAATCAGGGATCCCAATAGCTTTCGGGAGCGGCATTTACTGGATAGAATATAAAATAAAAAAGCAAGTCCCTTATGGAACTTGCTTTCTTTTTATAAAATTTGAATATTAAGGTTGAAAAAAGAAGAACGCAACTGCATTCCAGCTTGCTTGAATACGGTCGTTATATGTTCCAATTTGTACATCAGCTGCGTTTTTAACAGCTAAAGTAGTTCTTAAATGGCCAATAACAACATGTGCCGCGTTATGAACATCGTAATTACTCATAAAGTAACCAACTACTACATTGGCGGCATTACGAATAGAACCATCTTGTGCGATAGTGCCAATTGTTACGTTAGATGCGTTTTTTATAACACCGTCATTTTGAATATGTCCTTTTACTACACCGGCAGTAACTAAATCACCGTTAGTTTGAATAGCGGTAGCAGATGAGCCCGGTAAGGCCATGATGGATTGAGCTTTTGACCCGAAAGCTAAACCTAATAATGCAATTACAATTAATTTTTTCATTTGTTTTTTAATTTATGATGCTAAGATACAGACTTTTTAAGCATTTGAAAAAGATTTAAGCCTAATTAACGCCTAAAATGAGTGTATGTATCTGTTTAATTATTCAGCAGATATTAAAAGAAGCGAAAATGGCCTTTTTTTGAGTGAATAACTTCCCATAATTTGACTAATTAAGTATCAAAAACAATGGTTATTTCGCATATATAAAACAACATAATGACTAAAGAACTTACTATAACAAATACCATTGTATTTAACGCCCCGGCTGTAAAAGTGTGGAACGCCCTTACAAACCCTGAAGAAACAAAAAAATACATGTTCGGTTGCGAAACCGTGTCGGACTGGAAGCCGGGAAGTACTTTATTGTGGAAAGGCTCTTACCAAGGCAAAGAAATGATCTTTGTAAAAGGACATATTTTGCAAATTAAACCAAACTCACTTTTAGTTTACACGGTCATCGATCCTAATTCGGCACTACCGGATATTCCTGAAAATTATTTAACTGTTACGTATAATTTGTTGGAAGAAAACGGCAAAACAACATTAACGGTAACACAGGGCGATTATTCTAAAGTAGGGGACGGGGAAAAAAGATATAAGGAATCTTATAATAGTGGAGAAGGATGGAACCCGATCCTGGTGCTGATAAAAAATTTAGTTGAATAATAGAGCGCAGATGACGCGGATGAATATGATTTAGTAAGATAAAAAAATCATAACTGATCATAACCATCTGTGTCATTAGCGTTCCATAAACGTCATCTGCGTTCTATTAAACCGGTCTCAAAACCCAAGGTCATTTACCTTTAAAGTAAGCAAAGCAATATCATCCGGAAAATCGTTTTCGCCTTTAAATTCTTTAGTAAAAGCAATTATAGCCTTGTTTAAACCTTCCGGCTTTTCGGTTTTATTTACCAAAATAATTTCCTCCAGATCTTCAATAGATAAGGATTCATCAGAATTGTTTATGGTATCCGTTAATCCATCGGTGTAACAAACCAACGTAAATTCTGATGTGTAATTAAAAATTTCAACGGTAGTTGGGGGAAGATCTTCTGTTATTCCCAATAACGTACAGCCACGCGTTAATTCTAAAAACTTTTTTTCGTAAAAAAGAATAGGGGGGTTGTGCCCGGCGTTTATATATGTTAACTGCTGACTTTTGGTATTTAATTTCCCTAAAAAAATGGACAAAAACTTTTCGTTTTTGGCGTTGGTTATTACACGTTTATTTATTTCAAGGATCAGGTCTTTTAAATTGTGCGTGTAATTTATAAGACTGTGCAACGTAGCTTGTATATTACTCATTAATAAAGCGGCGGCAACACCTTTACCGCTTACATCGGCAATGCAAAAAATATATTCGTGGTTGTTCAGGGGAATAAAATCGTAATAATCGCCGCCAACTTGCTGATGGGGCAAATATGTTGCCGCCACTTGTAAAAAATCTGTATCAGGAAACGCTTGCGGAAACAGCATTTTCTGCATATTCTGCGCCAGCTCTAATTCTTTTTGAATGCCCGCCCTTAAAATATTTTCCTTGAACAGTTTTTTATTTTCAATAGCAACCACAATTAAATTGGTAAGTGTTTGTACAAACGATAAATGTTTTATGGCAGCGCTCAATTCATTTTTCTCCTGTCCGACATCGCCCAACAACACATAAGCCAAAGGCGTTTGTTT
>JANYBY010000143.1 GCA_025360565.1 Bacteroidota bacterium | reverse complement strand
TTCCGTTCGGTAATTTTTTAAACATGAAATTAAACAAGGTAGTATTTAGCGTAAGATTAAAAGTTGAAAAGGCCAAACGGCAAGTGGTAAATAACGAAATGGCACCACCCTTTGGATTGAGCAAACAAAGTTCGCCGGCCGAGGTTCTGCCCGGATCATCGTATCTTGTAAACTCGCAAGTAGCGGTAACAAATAAAGGTAAGCGGTTAAAATTATCCAATGCATTAATGGATTCAACGCTAACAATTCTTTCGGCTGTTAATCCTACTTCTCCCCCATGCCCGGTGTAATTAAAAACAAGCGCGCCTTTTTTAATTCTTTTTGCAAGATCCAATTCAACATCGGGGTATCTTTGTCCGCCGGGTGTAGAAAATTGTTGGTACGCGTCTAAAAATATTTTATCCTGATTAAAAACCGGTGAAAGGCCCTGAACCATGCTGGCGATTTGATTTGCATCGTGCATGTGTAAAGCAAAATCTTCGTCGTCGGCTAAAAAAATCAACCAATTTTTCCAATCGCCAAAAGTGCTTTCGGTAGCTGTGGTGCAGTTTTCAATATTATCATCCGCTATTTTAAAATTATCGTCTTTTTTATAATAATTTTCTATTTTACTTACTACGGCGCTTGCTTCATCAACAGTTCGGCAGGTTAATCTGCCAATACCAATATCCACATTGCCGTAACTTTCGGCAGTAGCGCCTTCAGCCGGATCCATTAAAGCGTAAAAATCGTCGGAGGCCGTACTTCCTGTGGCGGATAAGGAAAGAGGCGACTCGTAAGTTGGAATTAAACAACTGTTGCTTACCAGATCGTGATTTTTATTATCATAAGAACCATCGCCAAACAACAGAACATATCTAGGCATTTTACCCGAAACTATATTTCTGGTATAGAGCATTCTTGTAAAATCGCGAATAGCAGAAATATCCATCGCCCCGCTGCTAAACTCATTGTAAATTTGATCGGTTGTGGCAATAGCGTAGGTTAAACCTTCGTGCTGCTCATGCAAATTGGCCAATCGCTGGGCGTAGGCTAAAAATAACGGATGTGTTACAATAACATAATCTGCCTGTTGTATACCATGTAAATTTTGATTGGCTACCTTACCTACGTAAACAGGTTTATAGTAATCGTTATCGGGCGCAACAACAAATTGCATCAACGAATCAGTAGCAGCGGTAAAATCGATTATACTTCCGCTTTGTGTGTACAATTGAATGAACGGATTAATAATATCGGTTATATTCCAAATTTGGATTGGGGAATTTGCCTGACTTACTGTGAAACGGCAAACATTTCCCGCACCCGAAATTCTTGAATCCCTAAAACTAAATTGCCGGTCGGCAACCAGATTTCTGCGGGCATTAATTGTCAACTTATCCAACCAACCAATGCTCGAGGGAGTTAATTTTGAAATGAATAACGAGAGAGCGCCCGAACTTGTATTGATTACTTTTACGCTACCGGTTGATACACTTGCGTAATCTGCCAAATAATTATTTACATCAACCACCGAGGTAGTAACATTAAAATTTAATCCGTTGCCATTAATGTTAAATGCAGTTGCCGATGAGCCACGTCCGGCCATGGTGGCTTCGCAAATTATCGTGTCTGTTGCAAAATTTCCTTCGTTAAAATTAAAATTGTAAGCGGTTGTTACATCAAAACTTTCGCCAAAAAATTGCCTTCCGCTCTTAACAAAGTTCACTGAATTTACTTCATGATAATTATAATAATCGTAAGAAGTGGTTGAAACATTAGGCGCATTGCCGTTTTGCGCTTTAGTGCTAATTCTCTTGCCCGCTCCCAAATCAAAATTTAAAAAATAATAAGCTGTATCGGAATATAAATTTTTAAGCACCAAATATTTTAATCCCGTCCCTGTTATTCTTTTCCACCGATCGGTATTACTTGCGTAAAATAAAAAATATTCATCATCGTCAAAAGTTGCATCGCCGTTACCCACAAATTGTATCGCGTTTTCCTGCAGGTCATCATACCTAAAATCAGAATTCATTTCCGGCAAAGCGGCCCCGCCATTTCCGTACACGCGTATTTTTGAGGGATCAACACCACTAATGCCATTGTTATTTAAAAATGTTTTATCAATTTTATGAATACCACTTGTGGTGATGGCAATTTTATACCACGTGCCACTTGCAAGGGCCGAAGAGTTTGTAAAAGTGGCGGCTGCTTGCATTCTGTTTGAGTTGGCGCTTATTTGCCAATTGATCTCGTAATCAATTAATTCTTCTACCTGATTTAATTCGTTTATTCTGAAAGGATACAATTTGAACTGGTTCAGGTTTTCGCCCCGACTTAAACTTGCCAATTGAATGGTATTAAAGTTTTTTTCCAGAAAACTGCTGTAATATTTTTTTATAACCGTTGCGTGATTACCTGTAACCAATTGCGTTTTTTTGATTATAAGTTGTGGAGAGGCGGTTTGGTTATAAGCCGTTTTCTTTGAAATGATGAAATATGGGTAATTATTTCTGTCGGAATCGTAAAGCCCGTTTTTAAGCTCTACTTTGGCAAAAACAGTATCGCTCATATGAGAAGAAAGAATGTTTGAAAGCGTTTGCTCATTGGCAGTTGTTACAGAAGGAGAAATAATGGCATTATCAGTTTCGGCAGTTCTTACCTGACTAAAAAGGGAAGTTGAAATAAAAACAAGAGGCAAAAAACTATTTTTTAACAAATTCATATTACTGAGTCTCAATTTTAACATTTACAAACTTATAAATTAACGTAGTCCATAATAAAATATTGTTTAGATTTTTTTTTTGTTTTTAAAAATAGATTAATATATTTGTAGGATTAGGTTTAGGTTAACAATTTTATGAATCAACGTATTCTGTTACCGTTATTAGTGTTTACCGTGTTTTTGAGCGAATTAAAAGCTCAGGATCCACAGTTCACGCAGTTTTATGCAAACCCGCTGTACCTTAACCCTGCATTTGCAGGTACTGCAAGGTGTCCACGCATTTGTATGAACTATAGAAATCAATGGCCAAATATTTCAGGCCCAACTTATGTTACCTATTCTTCTTCATTTGATATGCATTTTGATGCCTTAGCAGGTGGTATGGGAGCCCTCGTAACTACCGATGATCAAGGTAACGGAACCTTAAAAACTACAAATTTCAGCTTAATTTACGCTTACCAAGCGGTTATTAACCGTTCCTTTTCTTTAAAATTCGGAATACAAGCTACTTACATGCAAAAAACTTTAGACAAAACTAAACTTAACTTTGGCGATATGATTGATGCCCGCCGAGGATTTGTTTGGAATACCCAAGAAATCGTTCCTTCTGTTAGTAAAAAGAATGTTGATTTTTCGGGTGGTTTATTAGGGTATAGTAAAAATTATTTCTTTGGCTTGGCGGTTCACCATATTAATCAACCTGACGAGGGCTTATTAGGTGTATCCAAGCTTCCCGTTAAATTTACAGGCCATGCAGGTGCTATTATCCCTTTGGGTGGAAAAGGTAACGAAAGTTTCTTATCTCCCGGTATAATGTTTCAGGCGCAACAAAAATTTCAACAGTTAAACATTGGTTTACAATATGTACAAGGCGCTTTTGTGGCTGGTTTATGGTACAGAAATTCGGACGCGGTTATTGCCCTTGTTGGTTTACAAACCGCTAATTTTAAGTTTGGCTACAGTTACGACGTAACTATCTCAAAATTAAGCGGTAACACTGCAGGTTCACACGAAATTTCTTTACAGGTTCAGTTTGAGTGTAAGAAGAAAAGCAGAAAATACAGAACAATTAGCTGCCCTTCATTCTAAATAATTTGTAACCTTTTTAAAATTTTAACGTTATAGCGTTATTAATAAAGTAGACATTATGAATATAAAATGGATAAAAGACCCTAAAACCTTAGGCCTTATTTTGGCCACGGTTTTGGTAGCTTGTTCGCCGGAGCGTTCTCCTGTAACAGGTTGGGCTTATAACGATCCCACTAACGGCGGGTTCGAAAAACCCCCATACGAAGAGCAAGAAACCGGTCCGGGACTTGTTCTGATCGAAGGCGGTACCTTTAGCATGGGTCGTACCGAAACAGATGTTACTTATGAATGGAACAACGTAGCCCGCAGGGTTACTGTTTCTTCATTTTATATGGATGAGACTGAAGTGAGTAACTTCTCTTATTTAGAATATTTATTTTGGACAGGCCGTGTATTTGGTCCAACTTTCCCCGATATTTATTATAAAGCTTTGCCAGATACTTTGGTTTGGCGCGAAAAATTAGCTTATAATGAGCCTTATGTTGAGTACTATTTACGTCACCCCGCTTACCGCGATTATCCGGTAGTGGGTGTTAACTGGTTACAGGCAAATGATTTTTGTGCATGGAGAACCGATAGAACCAACGAGTTCATTTTAATTCGTGAGGGTTTGTTAGAGCACGTTCCAAGCCCGTCAGATCAGGATTACTTTAGTACAGAAGCTTATTTATCAGGAAAATGGCAAGGTCAGTTAAAACAAAAATTACCTTCATTTGACGATCAGCAACCTGAGCGTGAAGTAAGAATGGAAGATGGTATCTTTTTACCAAAATACCGTTTACCAACCGAAGCTGAATGGGAATATGCCGCTTACGGTTTAATTGGAAACACAATCGGAGAACGTATAACTGACCGTCGTATTTATCCTTGGAACGGACATGGTGTTCGTAATGCAACTGACGAATATATTGGTCAGATCAATGCTAACTTCGTGCGTGGTGCCGGTGATTACATGGGTACTGCAGGTTTCTTAAATGATAACGCCGACGTAACTGCTCCTGTTTATTCATATTGGCCTAACGATTACGGTTTATATAATATGGCCGGTAACGTATCTGAGTGGGTAATGGACGTTTATCGTGCTTCTACAGTTCAGGATGCTGATGAGTTCCGTCCTTTCCGTGGTAACGTATTTACAAC
>JANYBY010000097.1 GCA_025360565.1 Bacteroidota bacterium | reverse complement strand
TTTTAATTATTAAAACCATTTTTTTTCTTATATCAAATTTACAAATTTTATTGCTTATTTCAAATTAAAATAAGCTGTTGCCATTAGTGCAATTTCATTGCCATAAGCTAAACTGGCGGTGGCTGCGGGGCTCGGACTATTAATAACATGTAGCGCGTTGCCGTGTTTTTCAATTTTAAAATCATCCAACATGTCGCCTTCCGGGCCAAGTGCCATGGCTCTAATGCCGCAGCGGCTGGCCACAATATCATCGGCTTGCAGGTCGGGGATCAGTTTTCTTAAACGGTTCAAAAAATAAGTTTTACTAAATGCCCCACGGTATTCATCCATTCCAAAGCGCCAGTGTTTTCCAAAAAATTTCCAGGTTCCTTTAAAACCAAAAGCTTGTGCTGTATCTTTTAAACTGAACGCTGTTTTGGTGTACCCTTCTCTGTCAAAAACAAAAACCGCGTTTGGCCCGCATTCTGTTCCTCCTTTGATCATGCGCGTAAAGTGCACCCCCAAAAACGGAAATTTCGGATTAGGCACAGGGTAAATTAAATTTTTTACTTTGCTCAATCCTTTTTCTGTCAGATCATAATAATCTCCTCTAAAACCAACAATAGCTGCATCGGTTTTAGCACCTTCTTTTTTTGTAATTCTATCTGCTTGTAATCCCGAAGTTGTAATAATATATTTTCCTGTAAATTTATTGGTTGAAGTAATAACCACAGTTGAATTGCTTGTTTTTTCGAAGCCGACCACTTTTTGCGAGGTTAAAACTTTACTTCCGTTTGTTTTGGCGTTGATAAGCTCTGCGTATTTTTTCGCCACATCGGTGTAATCAATAATACCGGTGCACCCAACCCATAAACCCGAAATACCAACGCAATGCGGTTCTATTTCTTTTATTCGTTTAGCGTCAATTATCTGAATATCTTCAACACCATTAGCGATGCCATTGTTGTAAACTTTGTTCATGTGCGCCAATTCACTTTCGTGGGTGGCTACAATAATTTTACCGCAAATATCGTGCTGTATCTTATGTTCTTTTGCAAACTGAACTAACTCTCTGCGCCCTGCCACACAATTACGCGCTTTATAACTGCCGGGTTTGTAATAAATACCGCTGTGAATCACCCCGCTATTGTGCCCTGTTTGATGCGAGGCAACTTCTTTTTCTTTTTCTAAAACAAGGATCTTTTTATTTGGATACATAAGGGTTAACTTGTATGCTGTTGCTAAACCTACTATGCCGCCGCCTACAATAATAATATCGAAATCTTGATCCATAATATAATGCTAAAGATATTAATTAAGATTGAATAATTTAGGTGAACACTGAATGTTTTTGACAAGGTTTTTGTTACTTTTACAATTCGTATGGCACAAAAAAACAATAAAAATGACATTGTAATTTCTCAAGGCCAAAAATACAATTCTGGTTCCGATAGTGTACGTGATTCGGATTACAAAACAAAACACAAACAGGAATATTGGGTAGAAATTGGAGGAATTAAACTTATAAGGCCTGACGAAAATTTAAGAAATTCGGATAAAAACGATCTGATTGTTTTTGCGTACAATAAAAATAATAACGAGGTTTTGGCTTATTGGAACGTTACCAAAAAGAAAGGTTCTTCTTCTTCATTAACCGGCTTGATTTTCCATCCTTACCTTCTTGTTACGTTTGGCTTGTCAGCTTATATTTATTATTATGTGAATATAGGTACTGAACGATTAGAAGATCCAATTAAGTACAATTCAGGGATCATTATTCTTTTAATGATCGCGTTTTATTTTTCTTACGCCAATTGGAGTAAGATCAATTATGCCCAGAAAAAAGTAAATGCCCAAAAAAATAATCTTAAAAAATGAAAATTATTTGCATAGGAAGAAATTACGCGGAACACGCCAAAGAAATGAAAGCCGATCTGCCAACAGAACCTGTTTTTTTTATGAAACCCGATACCGCTTTGCTGAAAGAAGAGGATTTTTATATACCCGATTTTACAAAAGATCTGCACCACGAAATTGAATTGGTTTTAAAGATCTGCAAGGCCGGAAAACACATTGAAGAACAATTTGCGCATAAATATTACGATGAAATAGGTTTAGGAATTGATCTTACCGCCCGCGATATTCAGGCAAAATGCAAAGAAAAAGGGTTGCCATGGGAAAAAGCAAAAGCGTTTGATAACAGCGCTCCTATTGGGAAATTTGTAAAAAAGGAAACGCTGCAATTGAATAACATCAACTTCGAATTAAAAATTAATGGCCAAAGCCGGCAGTTAGGCAATTCAAAGGACTTGATTTTTTCTTTTGATAAAGTGATCGCCTATGTTTCAAAATTTGTAACCCTTAAAACCGGCGATCTTATTTACACAGGAACTCCTGAAGGAGTAGGGCAAATGAAAATTGGCGATAAGCTGGAAGGATTTGTAAATGGCCAAAGTTTTTTGAAGTTGACGGTAAAATAATGTTCAAAAAAATAGCCATAGGTTTTGTCAAATTCTACCAATATTGTATTCGTCCGCTATTGCCAAATGCCTGTCGTTACTCACCTTCCTGCAGCCAATATGCCATAGAGGCAATTAATAAATTTGGCGGCTTAAAAGGTTTATGGCTGGGTTTAAAACGAATTCTACGTTGCCACCCCTGGGGCGGGCATGGGTACGACCCGGTTCCGTAAGCACCCATGGTTGTACACGCTTTTTAAAATGAAAAAGTTATCTTTGAAGTATCAACTCAATAATGTATAAAATAGTTTTACGGCACATTTCAAGAATACAACTATTGAAAGCATATTTTGTTGCGCTTTTATTTTTTTTAATGCCATCTTCTATTTTTTCGCAGGACGAGAAGATAGAAGAAGAATTGGAAAAAGGACTTTCCGCCATGAAAAGCGATAGCGCTAAAATTACGCGGATGATCGAATATTCTGCAGGCACCGAATCAAGCACAGAATCATCTATTAAATATGCCAAAAAGGCTTTTGACTTGGCTGTAAAAAATAATTTTTCCAATTTATCGGTTGAAGCCTGCGAAAAAATTGCCGATGCCTACTGGTTTGGTCAAGATTACGCTACAGCAAATGAGTATTATTTTAAAGTGCTTAAGATATCGGACTCTTTAGGATTGGTAAAAAACAAAGCGAGGGCCTTTTATAATATTGGCTGGATAAAATGTTTACAATTGGAATCTTTTAAAGATAGAAGTTATCTTATTATGGCCTTAAATATATTTGAAAAATTGCACGACACTGTTGGTATTTATAAAACCGCCGGCGCATTGGCAAATACCTATCGGATGATGTCAAAAAAAGAAACGAAGTACATTGATTCGGCGCTTTTTTATTATAGAAATCTTATTTTCTTCAGCGAACATCAAATTGGAACCGGTTATCATGTGCCGATTCACAGCAGTTATGCAAATTTTTTAGCGCAAATTGGAAGATATAAGGAAGCAAAAATGTATTTACTGAGGTGTATTGAAGAAGCAAAAATAAAAAAACAAAAAACTAACTATTTAATAAGCAAAGTTTTTCTTGCATCCCTTTATTTTAAAACCGATTCATTTGAGCAGGCAAAAAAGTTATTCGACGAGGCGCTTCCTTTAGCAAACGGTATCGATTACAGGGATCAGTTAATGATGATCTATGAAGAAAGAGGGAAAATATTTCAAAAAGAAAAAAAATACAAAGAAGCACTTGAATATTTTATGTTATTCAAAGCGTATTCTGATTCGGCAACAAAAGCGATTTTTAAATCAGATCTCAATGCGAAAGAAGCTGATTATGAAATTGGAAAAAGAGAAGGTAATATTAAGAAGCTCGAAGATATTAACGAATTGGCGGAATTAAAAAACAAACAGAACCGTTATGTTATTTTTGGATTAATTTTTATTGGTTTTTTAATTATACTGATCACCTTTAATTTATTCAGGAATAATAAATCCAAACAAAAAGCAAATCAATTATTAAATGAAAAAAACAAACTGATTGAAGAGCAGAAAAAATTTGTTGAAGAAAAAAATACCGATATCACCAATTCAATTAATTACGCTAAAAGAATTCAGGAAGCCATTTTGCCGGCAAAAGAACTTAAGTACAAATTATTTTCCAACGCGTTTGTTTTATTTCAGCCTAAAGATATTGTGAGTGGTGATTTTTACTGGTTTGCCGAAAAAAATGGTAAACGCATTATTTCAGCGGTTGATTGCACCGGACATGGCGTTCCGGGCGCTTTCATGAGCATGATCGGAAATGCTTTTTTACACGAGGCGGTTGCTGAAAAAGGTATCACAAAGCCAGGCTTGATCTTAAATGAACTCCGATCAAATATTATAACTTCATTAAAGCAATCTGATGTAGCAGATTCAACCAAAGATGGAATGGATATGGCTTTGCTTACTTTTAACGAAACAAATACCGCAGTTGAATTTTCGGGCGCCAATAATCCTTTATGGCTGATAAGAAATGGCGAGTTCATTGAATTTAAAGGCGATAAAATGCCAATTGGGTATTTTCAGGGAAAAGAAAATTCGTTCACCAATCATAAAATAGATCTTCTTAGCGGCGATACACTTTATGTTTTTACCGATGGTTATGCGGATCAATTTGGCGGTGAGGCCGGAAAAAAATTTAAGTACAAGCAACTAAAAGATATTTTATTGTCAATTCAAAACTTGCCAATGTTGGAGCAGGAAACAGTACTTCGGGCAAAATTCAGCGAGTGGAAAGGCAAACACGAGCAAGTAGATGATATTTGTGTGATCGGAGTTCGCGTTTAACGCTGATTTTGTTAATGAGCTGTGCATTAATGATGCAAATATTTAAGGCCTTATCCCGCTTTTTTACTTAATTTCGCTCACAGTTTTTAGTAAACTGTATGTCAACCAACACAAAATATATTTTTGTAACCGGCGGGGTTACATCTTCTCTCGGAAAAGGTATCGTATCAGCAAGTCTCGCCAAATTGCTTCAGGCCCGTGGCCACACTGTTACCATTCAAAAATTAGATCCTTACATAAACGTAGATCCAGGAACTCTTAACCCTTACGAACATGGCGAATGTTATGTTACCGATGATGGGGCCGAAACCGATCTTGATCTTGGCCATTACGAGCGCTTTTTAAATGTGCCCACTTCTAAAGCAAACAATGTTACTACAGGGCGCATTTACCAATCGGTTATTGAAAAAGAACGCAAAGGCGAATTTTTAGGAAAAACCGTACAAGTAATTCCGCATATAACGGATGAAATTAAGAACCGAATTAAATTACTGGGTAAAACAGGGCAATTTGAGTTTGTAATAACTGAGATCGGCGGTACAGTGGGCGATATTGAATCTCTTCCATATATTGAGGCTGTTCGTCAGTTACGCTGGGAATTGGAACACGATTGTGCGGTTATTCACCTAACATTGGTGCCGTATCTTTCAACCACCGGCGAATTAAAAACAAAACCTACCCAACACTCGGTTAAATTATTGTTAGAGTATGGTGTGCAGCCCGATGTTTTGGTTTGCCGCACACAATATCCCATTAATAAAGATATCCGTAAAAAACTCGCGCTCTTTTGTAACGTAGCGGCCGACGCGGTTATTGAAGCCATTGATGCCAGCACAATTTACGAAGTACCCATTTTAATGGAGAAAGAAAAATTGGATGTGATCGTTTTAAAAAAATTAGGCATCACCGTTTCTGATGAACCAAAGTTAGATAACTGGAAAACCTTTTTACACCGTTTTCATAATCCACACAAAGAAGTGAAAATAGGTTTAATAGGAAAATATGTTGAACTGAAGGATTCTTACAAATCCATCTCAGAAGCCTTTATTCACGCGGGTTCAGTAAACGATTGTAAAGTGGTGCTGGAATGGATCCATAGCGAAAGTTTAACAGAAGAAAATGTAAATGCGAAATTAAAAGATCTAAAAGCCGTGTTGGTTGCTCCGGGCTTTGGCAACAGGGGCATTGAAGGGAAAATTGCCGCTATTAAATATGTGCGCGAAAATAACATTCCGTTCTTAGGCATTTGCCTCGGTATGCAATGCGCGGTTATTGAATATGCAAGAAATGTGTTGGGGCTTAAAGATGCGCATAGTCGCGAAATGAATCCCGCTACAAGCAGCCCGGTGATCGATCTTTTAGAAAACCAAAAAAGTATTTCGCACATGGGTGGCACCATGCGTTTGGGTGCGTATAACTGCGAACTGGAAGAAGGTACACTGGTGTACGACATTTATAAAACAAAAAATATTGCTGAAAGGCATCGCCACCGTTACGAATTTAATAACGAGTATAAAAAACAATTTGTTGAGGCCGGAATGACCTTATCTGGAATTAACCCTGATGCAGGCCTTATAGAAATTGTTGAATTACCGCATCACCCGTTCTTTGTGGGTGTTCAGTTCCATCCAGAATATAAAAGCACCGTTGAAAATCCTCATCCGCTTTTTGTAAGTTTTGTAAAAGCCGCGCTTGGTTAATGGATCTGAAAGAGATCGGATACTTTAGTAAAACGCATGGCATTAAAGGGCACCTTATTTTTAATTGCGAAGCCGATCTTTATTTTGAAGACGTAACTGCTTTTTTTATTGATGTTGCCGGCAACAAAGCCCCTTATTTTATTTCGGAATTAAAAGAGAGTGGCACAGGATTTATGGTTTTGTTGGAAGAAGCAAACGATATTGGAAAAGCGAAACGGTTAGTTGGCAAAAAAATATTTGTCGAAAGTAAATTTGTGTCCCAAAATGAAGATGAAGTTGATTGGATAGGGTTTGAACTTATTGATAAACATTTTGGAGTCCTTGGTAAAATTACCTCAGTGAGCGATAATGGAGCGCAGTTACTCGTAAGTATTATTTACAAGGAGAAAGAAATTATTTTGCCTCTTGTTGAAGATCTTATTGAAAAAATAAATAAAAAAGCAAAAAAAATTCACTTTAATGCTCCGGAAGGCTTGATAAACCTTTACCTCGAGAATAAATAAATTATAAAAAAATGTGATATGGAATTTATTTCAGTTTTCGATATGCTAAAAATTGGAGTGGGTCCCTCAAGTTCTCATACATTGGGACCATGGAAGGCTGCCGAAAAATTTCTTGTTGAGCTTGAGCAGGCGGACCTAACGGAAAGAATAAGTGGTATCAAAATAGATCTCTACGGATCTCTGGCATTAACAGGTAAAGGCCACGCAACCGATCTGGCTGTTCCGCTTGGCCTAAGCGGTTTTGATCCCGAAACAATTCCTATTAACAGCATACAGGGTACCATTACTCAAATTAAAGAAAGCGGTAAACTTATATTGGCCGGAAAAAAAAGTATCGATTTTAACTTTGAAAAAGACATTATTTTTAATAAAATATTTTTGCCTTTTCATGCAAATGGCCTTGTATTTTCAGCAGTTTACAACGACAAAATTTTCAAGTCCACTTATTATTCAATAGGCGGCGGTTTTATAATTAAAGAGGGTGAGCAGGGCAATACGCTGAAAGCACAAATAAAGTTTCCGTTTCCGGTAGATACGGGTGTCGATCTCTTACAACATTGTTTAAGTAATAAGAAAAAAGTTTCTGAAATAGTTCTTGAAAACGAAAAGTGCCTTAGAACAGAAGATGAAATTCACTTTGAATTGATGCGCATTTGGGATACGATGCTTGAATGTATGTATATTGGTTGTCATACCGAAGGCGAATTGCCCGGAGGCCTTCATGTTAAAAGAAGGGCTTTTGATATGCACCGGCATATAAAAGGCGCTTTGCCTTATTCAAACCCAAAGGAGTGGATGAATACTATTCGGCAAACAGAAGTAAAATTCAGGCAAATATTAAAATGGGTTAGTTCTTTTGCTTTAGCGGTGAATGAAGTTAACGCTTCATTGGGCAGGGTTGTAACAGCGCCTACTAACGGCAGCGCGGGAGTGATACCTGCTGTGCTGATGTATTATATGGTAATTGAAAATCATGAAGCAACAGAACAGCACGTGAAACAATTTTTAATGGTGGCCGGCGAAATTGGAAGTATCTTTAAAAAAGGAGCTACCATTTCGGCCGCAATGGGCGGATGCCAGGCGGAAATAGGTGTTTCGAGCGCAATGGCTGCTGCCGCGCTGTGCGAGCTGATGGGCGGCACACCCGAACAAGTGATGATAGCAGCCGAAATTGCAATGGAGCATCATTTAGGACTAACTTGCGATCCAATTGGTGGCCTTGTGCAGATACCATGCATTGAACGTAATACCATGGGCGCCATTAAAGCCATTAACGCCGCTGAACTTGCCCTTGAAACGGATGCAAAAAACGTAAAAATACCTTTAGATAAAGTAATTGCTACTATGTGGGAAACCGCCAAGGACATGCATTCTAAATACAAAGAAACCAGCGAAGGCGGATTGGCGATTACCGTTAATATGCCGGATTGTTGACGCGACGGGTTTTAAGTTTGTAATGAACAGAGACTAACTGCGTTGATCTAGGGTTAAGCATAGAGTGGACTTATAAAATAAAAATTCCCGCAGTGCGGGAATTTTTTGTTCATCATTAAGCGGTGAGAGAGAGATTCGAACTCTCGGTACAGTTTCCCGTACGCATGTTTAGCAAACATGTCCTTTCGGCCACTCAGGCATCTCACCATTTTTAGACCGCAAATGTAATATTTTTTTATAATAAATCCCCATTTTTACCTATATTCACAGTGCAAATTTGGCAAATCCTTTATGTAATACCAATTCTTGGTTTAAAACAGTCCAAAGTTAAATTAGTAAAAACTGTTTTAAACCTTAGAATGGTTAATGCCGATCGATAATTTATTTTTTAGAATTGGACCATAATAAATTGAGCATCGGTATAACAAGGTTTTTTTAAATGAAAATAACCGAAACCCGCATAGTTAATATTTTCACCCTCAATATGCGTGAGGACGGGATTTTGCATACACATGTTTCTTCTGAGCGTGTTCAAACGGTGAACGACTTAAAAGAAGTAGTTCCCATTGTGGGTGAGATGGTAAATTATAAACAAGTCCCTCTTTTAGTTACACTCGATGATTTTGCATTACCTTCTGCCGATGTCCGCAAATTCTGGGCCGATAAAGAAACGTGTCCTTACAACAGTGCCGAGGCGTTTATTGCCGTATCCCCCGGCCATAAAATGATCGGTAATTTTTATCTTGCTATTAATAAACCCGGCCGCCCCACAAAAATGTTCAGCAAGGAAGAAGAAGCTATTATATGGCTTAAGTTTTTCATTCCAAAAAAATAAGCAATAGATATTTTAGGCAATTGCCGTATCGGGGGGTGGGCGCTTTAAAAGGAATGATTAAACGCTAAAAAAAATTGTTTATCCTCTTTTGATATGGCATAATCTAATCGAATAACGGTATTTACATTCCAGGCGATGCGTAAACCCAAACCCTCGCAGTAACGAAAATTATTATTTTTAAGTACGCTTGCAAAATTATTCCATATTCCCCCTACATCAAAAAATGGAACGCCGCTTAAACCAATATGTTGTTTTAAAACTTTGAACTGACAAAAGCGATAACGTAATTCAATATTATTAAAATTTGTGATGCGGCCAATAAAACGATTTTCTTTATAACCTCGCAGCGAACTTGGGCCGCCAAGCGCCTCAATATCCCCTTCAGACGAAGGTTGGTCGCGGTACTCATAAAAAGGGGCATTACCCGAAGTTACACCAAAACCAAAGCGGCAGGCAAACACCATTTTTTTAAAAACCTTCGGTAAAACTTTAGTGTAACCATTAAAATGCACAAACGTTTTGTTGAAATTAAAATTAGAACCCAAGGCAGTTGAAGAAAATTCGTTGAATACCTCCGCAAAAATACCTCTTGAAGGATCGGTCTCAAAGTCACGCGTATCATAAATGAGAGCAGATTGAACAATACTGGTTATAAAACTTCCCAGGCCGTTAATGCTTCCATTATCAAAATCATTTTTGAGTAACGAAATTCCCGGAAAAGAAGAGATTTTGATGTGGCCAATTTCATAACCAACAAGGATCCTTAACTTCCCATCCAAAAAATTCCGATCAAAATTTATATCTAATTCCTGCTCGCTTAATTCGTAAGTATTATAATTCTCATTATCACCCGAAAAAGAATTTTCATAATTTTCAAAAGAGGCGTTGGTAACAGCGTTTTGTGTACTATCATTATCCGGATAATAGGATAAACCTTTCAAAGAGCCTTCATTCATTCCAAAATATAAGGGATTTGGGTTATTCTGATATTCGCCCATTACCCTCAGGCGCCACTTTGTTTTCAAAAAATAGGGCACATCTAGGTTTATGCCAAATTCCCGCTGTTGTTTGGTAGTGTTGAATAATGATATTTGTAACTTGGCTAAATAGGGAGTGTAAGCAAAAAAAGGATCTTTGCGTTTACCGTTAAAAATAATAAAGCCATCACCGCCATACCCAAAACCATTCACAGGGTCTGAACTGAAATTGGGTAAACCGGTAACATAAGTTCCCTCTCGTTTATTTTTCAGATCTTCATCCGAAAGTCTTTTTTTACCGCTTATTTTAAAAGGAAGCTTCAACGAGTCCGATGTTACTATAGAATCCTGCTGTCCTTTAACCGAAAAGATAAGGTAGAAAAAAAATAACATTAAAACTACTCGCATACTTAAAAAGAGCACTAAAAATAAGAATTCTTTTTCAACCTCAAGCTGCAAAATAAAAACCTGAAATTTATTTTGATGATAAAAAAAATAGAATTATATTTGTAACCGATTGGTTACATATTAACGAGTTTAAAAATGAGAAGAGACGTATTTCAGGCAATAGCAGACCCTACAAGGCGGGAGATCATTAACCTGATCGCTCATCAGCCCCTGAACCTTAATTCGGTTGCCGAAAATTTTAATATTAGCCGTCCCGCCATTTCGAAACACATTAAAATTTTAACTCAGTGCGGATTAATAATGATCAAAAAACAAGGCAGGGAACGGTTTTGTGAAGCTAAGATAGATAAGCTTGGCGAAGTATCGGAGTGGGTGGAGCAATACAAAAAATTCTGGGAAACAAAATTAGATTCATTGGAACAATATTTAGAAAAATTACAAGCAAAACCAATAAATAAAAAACCGAAGAAAATAAATCTAAAAAATAAAAAACATGAAAGATCAAAAAGTATATGAAGTGTCGCGCGTTTTAAATGCGCCTTTATCATTAGTATGGAAAGTGCATACCGAAGTAAAACACATGGCCGCATGGTGGGGACCGGCAGGTTTTAAAATGCTGAAAAATGATCTGGATTTTCGAGTGGGCGGAGTTTTTCATTACGGAATGGAATCGCCCGACGGACATAAAATGTGGGGAATATTAACGTACCGCGAAATTGTTCCTCAAACAAAAATAGTTACGGTAACTTCTTTTTCAGATGAAAACGGAGGAATTACCCGTCACCCCATGAGTAATGTGTGGCCATTAGAAACCCTTAACACATTAACATTAACCGAAAGTAATGGTAAAACAACCATAACTATTCGCAGCGTGCCGTTGAATGCAAATGAGGAAGAATGCAACATGTTTAATAATTCGTTTGATGGAATGAATCAGGGCTTTGGCGGTATGTTTAAACAATTAGAAGATTATGTAAGCGACATAAATAAATAAATAAAGTTGAATTAGTGAAACAACCTTTTATTATTGAGCGAACGTATAATGCGCCAATTGCTTTGGTATGGAAAGCCATTACAAATAATGAGGACATGAAAGAGTGGTATTTTAAATTTAAGGAATTTAAACCCGAAGTGGGTTTTGAGTTTCAATTTTCCGGCGGGCCATCACCCGAAAAACAATATTTACACCTTTGTAAAATTACAGAAGTGATTGCCAATAAAAAGTTAAGTTATAGCTGGGTTTACGACGGATATGAAGGAAGGTCGGAAGTAACTTTTGAATTATTTGAGGAAGGTGCTAAAACAAAATTAAAATTAACCCACAGCGGTTTAGAAACGTTCCCGATGAATAACCCTGATTTTGCTAAAAAGAACTTCGAGGCAGGATGGACGGAAATAGTTGGTACTTCTTTGAAAAATTTCGTAGAGAAGTAAAGTGGTAAGGTTTAAAAAATTGGAATAAAGCCCTACGAAAAGGCTAAGAACAGTTTTAGCATTTTGAGCTGAAGTTTTTGCCAATGGTGGCTTAGGGATGGAGCGCTTGTTTGAGCTCTTTTTTGTAAGCCTTTTCAGGCGTAACAAAAAAAGCGAGTAGCGACAGCCCGACGCTTGCGCTTCGGAAAAAAAACGGCGCAAGCGGAAGCCCCAAAAACACCGAAAGAACGAGCATATATGATTAAATTATATGTATATTTGGTATTATTTTTGATATGGAAATTAAAGACCAATTAGTAGAAATTTTAAAAAAGGAGAATTACACTTTTTCACAACTTGCCGAGTATTTAAGCATGTCTGAGGACGATTTGACCGAAGCTTTAAATAATAAAACGCTTGAGTTAAGAAGTCTTGAACTTATCTCTAAAGCTTTAAGAGTGCCTTTATACAGTTTTTTCCGTTCACCCGATTCTGCAATTAACTATAACGAACAGCCGTATTATATCAATAAACTCTGGACCGGTGATGACACCGTTAAAAATCCTGCTCAACTCAGCAGTGAAATCAGCCTTCTGAAGGAGATCATTGTACTAAAGGAAGAACAAATTAAAAAGATAAAAGCTTAAGCTAAATCGCTTTTTTTTGTTATATTTGATGTAACCACACACTATGTTAATTGATCTTTTAATTACTTTTTTACTTGTTTTTTTGAATGGTTTTTTTGTAGCTGCAGAGTTCTCGCTCGTAAAAGTACGCTCTTCGCAATTAGACCTTAAAGTTCAAAAAGGAAGCAAACGTGCAAAAATAGCCCGAAGGCTTACCGAAAAATTAGATTCCACCATTTCAGCAACACAATTGGGAATTACCTTGGCCAGCTTAGGTTTAGGTTGGTTTGGCGAAAAAGTGGTTGCCTTATTAGTTACCGAATTGTTTTTAAAATGTGGCGCCAGCCCAAGCGGAATTATGGTTCACAGCATTTCTTTTCCTGTTGCTTTTGCGTTGATCACTTTTTTGCATATTACCTTTGGCGAACAGATCCCGAAAATGATCGGTATAAAATTTTCTCTTAGTACAGCCTTGCTAATTTCAGGTCCGCTTAGGGTATTTCATTTAATTTTTACACCATTTATTTGGTCGCTCCATAAAACTTCAAATCTCGTATTAAGAATAATTGGCGTTAAAACTGCCGGTGATGCTGTTCATTCGGAAGAAGAATTACGTTTAATACTTACCGAGAGTGAAGAGGGCGGGGCCATTAAACCTAGCGAAAACGAACTCATTCAAAATGTATTTGACTTTGATGACCGAACAGTTAAACAAATTATGGTGCCCCAAAAACGAATGGTGGCTGTTGATGTAGAACTTGGCCGCGACCTGATGATAAAACGGATAATTGACGAAGGTTTTTCGCGCTTACCGGTTTACCTTGGCGATACGGATAATATTTTGGGTATTGTGCACTCGAAAGATCTTTTAAAAGCCGTGATCGAAAATAAATTTAAAACCATTAAAGATATTATGCGCCCCGTGCATTTTGTACCCGAGAGTATGAAAATAAATGATTTGCTTCGCGATTTTCAAAAACACCACATTCAAATGGCCATGGTTACCGATGAATCGGGTGCAACCGCGGGATTGATCACCATGGAAGATATTATTGAAGAACTGGTTGGCGAGATTCAGGATGAACACGATGAAGAAAAACCAAATGTAGATAAGAAAAGCGATAGCGAATTTATTATCAACGCCCAATCAAATATTACCGATGTAAATGAAGTGTTACCGCTTGCGATCCCCGAAAGCCCGCATTACGAAACTATTTCGGGATATGTAAATTATGTATTCGGACGCATTCCCGCTACCAATGATAGCCGTGAAAAAGACGGTTACGAAATTATCATTCTCAAAAGAAACCGCCAAAGTGTTGAAAGTGTTAAACTAAAAGTGCTCGAGACTTGATCTCTGATCTAAATAAAAATTTTTGGAACGATCAATATTTGAATGGCGAAACAGGATGGGATGCGGGCTCAATTACAACACCTTTAAAAGAATATTTCGATCAGCTTAAAAGTAAAGATATTTTTATTTTAATACCCGGCGCCGGAAATGCATACGAGGCTGAATACCTTGTAAACGCGGGTTTCACCAATGTGTATGTTTGCGATTTTGCCGAAGAGCCTTTAAAAAATCTCGCACGCAGATGTCCGAAAATAAAAAAAGAAAACTTACTGCAATGCAATTTTTTTGAGATCAACAATATACCTGCGGGTCTTTCCTCTACTGTCAGGTCGAGCGGAGTCGAGACACCTAAATTCGACCTCATTATTGAACAAACTTTTTTCTGCGCTTTAGATACAGCTTTAAGAAAAAAATATTTTGAAAAAAAATATTCTTTACTAAAACCCGGGGGTAAACTTGTTGGCGTTTTATTTAATTGTGTGTTTGATAAGGCCGGTCCGCCATTTGGAGGAAATGAAAAAGAATACAAAAGCTATTTTGAAGATCTTTTTAAGATAAATGTATTTGAAACCTGTTACAATTCAATTAAGCCAAGGGCCGGAACGGAATTATTTATTAATTTAGTAAAACTTTAAAGCACTCTGACATAGAGTAAAGAATAAACGTAGAAAAAAATCTCCATGCAACTTCGTGATCTCCGTGTCTCCGTGGTAAAAAATAGTTTAATTTAGAGAAAGAAATTAACCATAGAAACACAGAGTAAACACAGAGGAAAATAATTCTCCGTGAAACTTCGTGATCTCCGTGTCTCCGTGGTAAAAAATAGCAAAAGTGAACCAGCGCGAATTGTTTTTAAAATATGTAGCTCAAACTTCCGATAATCCTTTGTCGGGTATTGACATGAACATTGTTAAAGCATTGGGTTCAACATTAACAGATGTAAACGGAAAACAATACATCGATCTTATAAGCGGTATTTCGGTTAGTAACGTGGGGCATTGTCATCCAAAGGTAGTAAAAGCAATTAACGAACAATCGCAAAAGTACATGCATTTAATGGTGTATGGCGAGTTTAACCAAAGCCCACAAGTAGCCTATGCAAAAAAGCTTACCGACCTTTTACCGCCTCAGTTAAATTGTGTTTATTATACAACCGGCGGAAGCGAGGCTGTGGAAGGCGCGTTAAAACTGGCAAAGCGGGTTACCGGTCGTGGCGAGATCATTTGTTTTAAAAGCGCTTATCACGGCAGTACGCATGGCGCCTTAAGTGTAATGGGCGATGAGTTTTTTAAAAATAGTTTTCGTCCCTTATTGCCCGGCATAAAAATTTTAGAATTCAACAATATTAAAAGTCTGGATCAAATTTCCGGTAAAACAGCCGCGGTCATAATTGAACCAATACAAGGCGAAGCAGGAGTGAGGGCTGCAGATGAAAATTTTATGAATGAACTTCGTAAAAAATGCAACGAGCATTGTGCGCTTTTAATTTTTGATGAAATTCAAACAGGGTTCGGAAGAACGGGAAATTTATTTGCGTTCGAAAAGTATAATGTTGTACCCGATATCTTAACGGTTGCAAAAGGCATGGGCGGCGGTTTGCCGATTGGGGCGTTTATTGCATCGCATCAATTAATGAGTTGCTTAACAAATAATCCCGTTTTAGGTCACATCAACACCTTTGGCGGAAACGCCGTTTGTATTGCCGCGGCGCAGGCAGTGTTAGATGTGATCATTGACGAAAAATTATCCGACAAGGCAAAACAAATTGAATCAACAATAAAAAAAGAATTAATTCATCCTAAAATAAAACAGTTAAGAGTTTACGGCGCATTGGGCGCTATTGAGTTTGAAAACGAAGAACAAAATTTTAAAATTATTAAAGCTTGTATTGAGGCCGGTATTGTAACCGATTGGTTCTTGTTTTGCCCAACAGCCATGCGCATTGCCCCACCGCTTAACATTCCCGAAGAGCAATTAATTGAAGCGTTAAATAAAATTAAAGGTGTTTTGGAGGGGATATAATTTTTATTACATTTACTTTAAAATTTAAAAGCCATGGGATTATTTGATAAACTTAAAAATGAATTCATTGATATTATCGAATGGATTGATAATACAAACAATACTATTATTTGGAAATTTCCGCGTTATCAGAACGAAATAAAAATGGGTGCCAAGCTAACTGTGCGCGAAAGTCAAGTTGCTGTTTTTATGAACGAAGGAAAAATTGCCGATGTGTTTCAGCCGGGAATGTACACCCTCGAAACGCAAAATATGCCGCTAATGTCAACATTGCGCGGTTGGAAATACGGATTTAACAGCCCTTTTAAAGCGGATATTTTTTATGTGAGTACCAAACAATTTATAGATCAAAAGTGGGGCACAAAAAACCCTATCACTTTAAACGATCCGCGCTTTGGATTCATTGAATTAAGAAGTTTTGGTTCTTTTGCTTTCAGAGTTACCGATGCTGCAAAATTTATTAAAGAAATTGCCGGCACCGACGAAAATTTTACCACCGAAGAAGTAGGCGAGCAATTGCGCAGCATGATCGTTACAAAATTTACAGATGCAGTTGGCGAAGGAAATATTCCGGTTGAAAAATTTGCCGCTAACCTCGAAGAGCTTTCTAAATTAGGAAAAGATAAATTAACCGAAGAGTTTGTTGAATACGGTTTAGCCATTACAAAATTTTTGGTTGAGAATGTTTCGATGCCGGAAGAACTGAAAGCTGAAATATTTAAATATTCGCGTTTAAACGCTTTAGATATGAATAAACTTGCTCAGTTTAATACCGCAAACGCAATTACCGATGCTGCAAAAAACCAAGGTATTGGCGGAGCAGGAGTGGGCATGGGCGTTGGTTTTGGTATGGGCAATATGATGAGCAATACCATGAACCAAATGAATACCAACATGAATAATCAGGGAACGAATACACCTCCGCCTCCTCCGATAATTCAATTTCATGTGGTAGTAAATGGCGCGCAAGCCGGGCCATTTAATTTACAGCAATTACAAGCCATGGCAGCAGCCGGACAATTAACAAAAGCCTCGCAGGTGTGGAAAGCCGGAATGGCCAATTGGGCCGGAGCCGATACACAGCCTGAATTGGCGGCCTTGTTCAATAATGTGCCGCCGCCGATAGTGTAATTTACAATTTAGCAATCGTCAATTGTAAATAAAAAAATCCGTGCAATCCGCGGCCTAAAAACAGAAGAAAAATAAAATTCGTGATAATTCGTGTCTAATAAAATCCGCGAGATTCGCGGCAAACTTATTGAAACAAACTGAAATTGGTTTCCAGCAATTGATTTTTAACCGCGAACATTACTACACCGGCGGTATTGTTTACGCCCAATTTGTTCATGATATTTTTGCGGTGAGTATTAACGGTATGTGTGCTTAACGATAATTTGTCGGCAATTAATTTGTTAGATAAACCTTCGGCAATGGCTCTTATGATCTCAATTTCTCTCTCGGTAACGGCCATTCCATCGCAACCCAAAGATTTTATAAACGAATTTGTAGTTTTGATCTCGGGTGCAGCGGTTAAAAATGAAACAATTTTTCCGCAAATGAATTTTTCGCCTTTAATGGTAGAGTTAATAGCTTCAAGTATTTCTGTTTTATCGCAATCTTTTAATAAAAAACTGGTGATGCCGCTTGCCATTACTTTATTTAACTCGTTTTTGGAGAGCATTTCGGTAATAACTAAAAACTTTGTGCGGGGAAATTTTTTGATCAACGTTTTTAATTCATCAGAATTGATTCCTAAAGAAGTAAAATCTGTTATTAATAAATTTGGTTTTGATAATTGAAGTTGACTTTGCAAGTCTTCTATCTCACCGCAAACACTTGGCACTAATTCAAATCCCTTCAGCTCCCCAACTAATAGCTCGAGACCAACCCGCGAAAGAAAATTTTTATCAGCTATTAAAACCTTGACCATTTCTTATTTTGTGTTTGTCCGAAAAGTCCATTTTTGTCGTTACGTTCGAAAAAAAAGTTTCTCATTTACCCAAGTAAACATCGCAATTTTTTTTCTTCGCAAGCCTAAAAACTGAACCTTTCCATCCAAACACTGAATTTTCGTAAATTTCACTATTTAGAACAATTTTAAACAAAATTATAAAATTCTTCGGAATTTGAGCGTTAAATTTTCACTTTTTTTCCATCAAAACAGATTTCGCACTTGTCAAATACAGGCTTTGCTTCATCTAAAAAGGCCTCCAAAGTGCCGTATCTGGCCGAAAAGTGCCCTAATAACAACTTACCAACATTGCCCATTTTGGCGATCTCGGCTGCTTGTTTTGCGGTAGTATGAAAAGTTTTTTTAGCTCTGGCTTGCAGGTCTTCCAAAAAAGTGCTTTCGTGGTAAAGCACATCTACTTCTTTTATATACTCAACTATTGGAGGATTAAAAATTGTATCGCTGCAATACGCGTAACTTCTCGGTGCCGGCGGATCGATCGTTAATTCCGAATTTTTAATTAATTCTCCTTCGCTGTTCGTTACATCTTCTCCTTTTTTAAGTAAAAGAATATCGGCTGTAGAAACTTTGTGTTTATCTAATTTAAACTTATCAATATTCCTTGGTAAAGGTTTTTCTTTAAATAAAAATCCGGTGCAATAAATACGATGTCTTAACGGGAAAGAATAAACTTCTACTTTTTCATCTTCAAACAATAAATTTAAACCATCGTTCTTTGTAAATTTCCAATGTATGGTATAATTTAAAGTAGTTTCCGAAACTTTATTTATCAGATCCAAAACAGATTTTAATTCTTCCGGACAATAAACGGTAATATCCTGTTTTCTTCCCAAAAGGTGCATGCTGCTTAATAATCCCGGCAATCCAAAAAAATGATCGCCATGCAAATGCGAAATAAAAATATGATCAATGGATTGAAATTTTGCTTTAAACTTACGTAACTGAATTTGCGTAGCTTCGCCACAATCAATTAAAAAAAAACGTTCGGCAATATTTAAAAGCTGAGCACTCGGGTTTCTTTCGGAAGTTGGGCTGGCGGCCGATGAGCCAAGAATAAGCAGTTCAAATGTTTGCCGGTTCATTAACGCGTTGAATTAAGTACCATGCGTTTTGTGACTGCAAAATTTTTGTATTGAATGGTATATAAATAAATACCGCTGTTCCATTCTGCCGCATTTAATTCATAGGTATTTTCGCCAAAAACAGTTTTAAATTTATCCTCATAAATTTTTTCGCCCAATAAATTATACACGCAAAGTTTAGCGGGCGATTCATCTTTAACCGAAAACTTGATCAATGTTTTTCCGCTAAAAGGATTAGGTGTATTGCTGATGTTTAAAGTTTTAGAATTAATTTCTTCCTTAACACCAATAGGCGGTGTAATAGAAATGGTATAATACGCCAAAACGCTTGGCGCGGTAAAAGCTCCGCCGCCTGTAACATTTGGAGAAGCCGAGCAGGCGCCCGCTGCGGGTGTTACATAAGGCTGAACTTTAAATTGCACCGTGTAAATACCCGCCGCTGTTGGTGTGCCTGTAATAAGCGCACAGCCACTGGCGTTGCCCGCATATTTAAATATGATTGAGCTGCCGCTGCCCGTAACGGTTGCGCTTGGGCCCCCAAGCAATGTTAAGCCGGGAGGTAAATTAAAATTGGTAAATCCGGTAGGATTAGATAACTCTACACGATTAAAACAAAAGGTTCCAAAACCTGTAATTGTATCTTTTGGCACTTTTACAGTAATGTTTTGTAAGTAGGCTTGATTAACGGTGCCCGAACTAAAATTGGTAGCGCTATCCGGCCAAATGCCTTTTTTATTGGAGGCGATAAATACGGGATCAAGCGAACAGCTTGCTACTTGGGCAAGGCTTACAAAGCTTGTTATGAAAAAAATCAGGGTGTAAAATTTCTTCATTTTTGGGCGATAAAAATTAGGTTGTGCGAATATAAGCAACATTATTAATTTTAAAACTTGCAAAGGGCGCAGGTTTTGAATAATTTTGCCATCCTAAAACTAAAAAAATGGCAGGTAAAAAAACGTTTACAATGATTAAGCCCGATGCGGTGGAAGCGAATAATATTGGTCCTATTTTGGCAATGATCAACAAAGCGGGATTCAGGATCTTGGCAATGAAATACCTAAAGCTAACAAAGGAACAGGCAGGACAGTTTTACGAAGTGCACAAAGAACGCCCTTTTTACGGTGAGTTGATCAGTTATATGAGCAGCGGGCCAATTGTTGCGGCTGTTTTAGTTAAAGAAAACGCGGTGGCGGATTACAGAAAGTTGATCGGTGCAACCGATCCATCAAAGGCTGACGAAGGTACTATTCGCAAATTATTCGCAAAATCAATTGCAGCAAACGCGGTGCATGGTAGCGATAGCGATGATAATGCCGAAATAGAAGCAAACTTCTTTTTCTCTCATTTGGAGAGATTCTGATTCCAATTTTGAGACACGAATTACTCGAATTACACTAATCTGAAAGCTGATGGGTTCACTAATTGATATGAGAATTGAAACCTCTATTTGTGTTCATTCGTGTAATTAGTGTCTAAAGCTTAGGTGTAATTTTGCACCAAAAACACTTTTATTTTGTGAAATTAGCGCAACTCGTGGCTTTTCACGGGATGCTTTACCAGAAATGCCCCAAAAACGACCACTTCTAAAGAAATTCGCACTGTTTAAAAAAAAGAGGGTAAAATCGTTTTGTAATTCAATAAAAAATGAACATTTTTGTTAAAAATATTTAATTTACTTTAATCCATAAAATATGACAAAGTTTCTATCTAAAAAATTAGTTAAGGCCTTAGGAATAATTGCTTTTGCAGGCTTAACAAGTGCGCTCGATGCGCAGGTTTTAAAGTGGGCACCTGCAGGCCCTATTTACAATGCAGGTAGATCAAGAAATATTGTTATTGATAAAGCGGACCCAAGCAATAACACCATGTATGTGGGAAGTACTTCTAGTGGGGTATTTTTATCTACCGATGCAGGTGCAAACTGGAACCCTTTAAATGATCAGGGAACAGTAAGAAACATTAGTTATATGGCTCAAAGCGCCAATAATACAATTTATGCGGGAACAGGCGAAGGTTTTTTAAGGCCGAGCCAAAAAACAAAAGCATTACCCGGAACCGGTTTATATAAATTAGTAGGTACTGTTTTAACTCAGGTTGCCAACGAATTTACCACGGGTGTAGTTATTAATAAAGTAGCTTGTCATCCCACATTGAGTAACATAATTGCATTAGCAACGGATAAAGGAATTTTAATTTCTTCTGATGGGGGATCAAGTTTTGTAAATGCGGTAGGAACACCAACAGGTCAAACCGGCCTTGATATTAAATTTGATAATACAGGTGTTTTATGGGCATCTGTTGGAAGTGAATTAGGTAACGTACCATTTAACGCAATTTCATCTACAGTTTGGAAATCAGCAGGCAATGTAAATGGCACTGGTGTTAGTTTTACCGATAAAACTCCATCTTCAAATATTGTTAATGGTACAAATTACGGAAGGATAGAATTGGCAATTTCTCCGCAAAATGCCAATGTTGTTTATGCTTCATGTGCCGCAAAATACCAAAGCGCGGCAAGCGCAACTTTACAAGGTTTGTTTGTTACTTATGATGGTGGTACCACTTGGGGAACTGTTTTAGTTGGTTCTTCTCAATTAGATCCTTTATTCAATGGTACTACAAGGGCCTCGGGAGATTACGCGCATTCAATGTTAGTAGATCCTTCAAACTCCAACAAATTATATTTGTGCGGATACAGAATTTATACATTTACAAGAACGGGGGGCACAGATGCAAACCCGATAGGTAATTGGGTTAAGCCCGGGTTCTTTTTCAGTCAGCAATACTACCATGAAAATATTCACGATATTAAAATGGTTACCGTTGGCGGCTCACTGAAGTGGTATTTTACAACTGATGCAGGCATTTACCGCTCAGGAGATTTTGGTAATATAGATGTATTTTTTGGTGATGTTAGTACTTTTCAGCCCTTTTATAAAGGATTGATCACAGGGCAATTTAACTCTGTTGATATTGAGAGAACTCCAATTGGTAAAAATACCGGAAGCACTACTTTTGGAGACACAATTGTGCCTTATAGTGGTTTTCTTGGTGGAACAGGTGGTAATGGTGCAAATTACTTCAGCGGGAAATTTCCTAATGTAACACAAGAGATAAGTTCATTAAGCGGTGATGTTTTTAATGTTCAGTTTTCAAAATTATTACCGAAAGCCGCTTTAATAACAACAGGCACCGGTGAATTATACAGAAACTCGAATGTTAAAACTGCCGATCCGGCTCTTGTAAATATTATTAGGGATACAAAGTCGCAAACCGTTGTTGGGTTTGATCCTAATACTTACAATATTAGTGGCAGGCCTTTTAAATTATGGGAAAATTATGGCCAACTTTATAAAGGCAGCCCAATAAAATCACCCGACTCATTAGTTTTTTACAATGATACAACGGTTGCTTTAAGCGCAATAGCAAGTTTAAGCGCAACCAGTAATTTTACGTTCACAGTTGGTCGCCCTCAGCCCTCAGCTATCATTGATTATGTTACTGTAAAAATGGTAACGGTTACGGTTTTAGCAACTCTCCCAACTCCTGACCATATTAATCTTCCTGGTACACCTACAATCAATACACAAACGGTTAGTATCATGTGTGATCCTAATTATTCACTGCCTTTAACCGGAACGATTTCGGTGCCAAACCTTACCACTACGGGTTTTGCAGGCGCCTCTCAAAGTATAATTATAAATTCAAGTACCAATCTCGACGAGGTAAGGATCTCGCTTTCGGCCCCTTTCTTTACAGCTGAACCAACAACAGTTCCCTCGGTTACAAATCAGGAAACCTATGTTAGATTAAGGGCAACCGTTTATTACCGCTATAACAACGCGGCACCTGTAACAATTATAGACGATGCAATTTCTACATTTGCAACAACCTATTCACTTAATACAATGCAAGCCTTAAAGTGGACCCTTCCGGCAACAAGCACATTAAACGCAACATCAAACAAAATTCAAAAATATCCCCCATACCGCTCTGCAAGACTTGCCGTTGCATATTTAAATAATAGAACAAATCCCGGCGGTCAGGGCGGCGGAGTTTATGTGTGTAAAGCTCCATTAGACCTAAACAGTCCTATTAGTTTAGTTAAAGTAAGTGCTAATAAAGCCCTTACAACGAACAGTCTAGGCGTTGCAACCAATAATACTGTTTCTGTTTTGGGAACTCCAAGTTTGTTAGAGTGGAGTAAATCCGGTACTGAGTTGTATTATACAACAGATTCAAACGAGGTATTTAGGGTTTCTAATTTATATACTATTTTAGATTCATCTTCAAAATCTTATTCAGGAAAATTGCATACAAACATTTTCACTTACAGTAATACGCCTGTTCCACCTTCTACCGTTGTAGCATTTTATACTCCCAACCCACGCTCACCATACCGCACAACTTTCCTCGGTAAATTCACTAAGCCGATCACAAGTATAAGCATAGGTTCAAATGACTCAGTTATGGTGCTTACATTCAATGATCCAACGGGTGTACTTGCAATGAGCAACGGTGTTGATATTCGTAAGTGCGATAACACAAATGTTGGTTTTACCAATAAAACCGGTACAGGTACGTTTTCAAATGTAATTACCTATTGTTCATTGATGGAAAAAAGTGATTATAGAAAAGTGTTTGTTGGTACAGATAAAGGTATTTATTGGACACAGGATATAACTCAGACTTCACCGGTGTGGACAAACGTAAATGTAGGAACTCCTGCCGCACAGCAGCTTCCAAACGGCCAGGTATTTGATATCCGACAACAAACTATGAATCCTTGGGAGTGTTTTAACTCAGGCCAAATTTATGTTGCAACCAACGGTCGCGGAATTTGGACAAATAATAATTATTACAATGTAAGTGTAGTTTCGGTTAGAGAAATAGTTGCCTCGGCACATGCTAATAACTTAGGTATTTACCCAAATCCAACTAATGGAGAAGTGTTTGTAACATTTAACGGGTACCAAGGCGAATCGGCGGTTATAACAGTAATGGATATAAACGGAAGAATTGTAAAATCTGACGCTTTAGGAAAATTAAATGCCGGCGAAACAACTTATAGTTTTGAAACGGGTAATTTAACTAATGGCGTTTACATTGTTAATGTTACAAGCGATTCGGGATTAAGACGTGTTTCTAAATTAATTGTTTCTAAATAACATTTAACTATTGATAAAAAAAAGCTGTTCTATAAGAGCAGCTTTTTTTTTGATTTGGGCATTTGTAAAAAGTCAGCTATCTTCGTTGGACGTCAAAATTAAAATCCTAATTTACTATTGGTAAACTCCGGTTATAATTTTTAGTCCCCCTCAATATCTATTCTTTTACAAATGCCCAAATTAAACCAACAGTGTTCTTATAAATGAAAACAACCGAAGCCGATTCATATTATAATAATTTGGAACAAATGAGTGTTGCCGAATTATTAAACAACATGAGCACCGAAGATAAAACGGTGCCGGCAGCAGTTGAAAAATCAATCCCTCAAATTGAAAAAATTGTAAACGAGATTGCGGCCAAAATGAAAACCGGCGGAAGGTTATTTTATTTGGGTGCGGGTACAAGCGGTCGTTTGGGAATTTTAGACGCGAGTGAATGCCCGCCCACCTACGGTATTGAGCAGGGTAGGGTAATTGGATTGATAGCAGGGGGCGATGAAGCGATACGAAAAGCGGTTGAGTTTGCGGAGGATGATCTGAACCAGGGATGGGAAGATCTGAAAAAATACAAGATAACGCAAAATGATTTTGTTATTGGTATCGCCGCCTCCGGCTCTACGCCTTATGTAGTGGGCGCTTTAGAGCATTGCAATAAAAATAATATTTTAACCGGCTGCATTGTTTGCAACAGCAACAGCATTGTTGCGAAGGTTTCTAAATTTCCGGTTGAGGTAATTGTAGGCCCTGAATTTGTAACCGGCTCAACGCGCATGAAAAGTGGTACGGCTCAAAAATTAGCACTCAATATGATCTCTACATCGGTAATGATAAAATTGGGAAGGGTTAAGGGAAATAAAATGGTGGATATGCAATTGAGTAATAATAAATTGGTTGATCGCGGTACAAAAATGCTGATGAAAAATACGGGCTTAGAAGATTATGAAAAAGCCAAAGATCTGCTTTTAAAATTTGGAAGTGTGCGGAAGGCAACGGAAGCTTTTAGGAAATGATTTGAGGTATTGAGTAGTGAGTATTGAGACGAGATGTAAAAAGGAAGCTCAAACACAGTCTCAATACTCAGTACCCAATACTCTGTACTCGCAGGAAATCCTCAATTAACACGAAGTTGCTGCCCCTGCTTTAAGTAATAACGTTTTGCAATTCCGTTAAGGGCCATTAGTTCTCTGGTTGTTAAGCCATATTTTCCGGCGATCAAATTCCAGCTTTCGCCACGGCTAACGGTGTGCAGGTTGCTGTTGCTCGGAAAAGCGCTTAAATTATGCCGGGTATTTTTTACCGTAACAGTATGATGGTATAATTTAAACTCGGTGAACGAAATAAATGTGGCGGGATTCATGGAATGCCCCTTGTAACGCAATTCAAAATGTAAATGCGACCCGTAACTGTGACCGGTGTTGCCGCCAAGGCCAATGGTTTGTCCGCTTAAAACAACATCTCCAACCTTTACTTTTATTTTAGAAAGATGCGCATAAACCGTTTCCAGTCCGTTTGGGTGCATAAGGATCACTACGTTTCCGAAGCCGCCTTGCCTTTTCGCAAATCGTACTTTCCCATCAAATGCAGCAGCAACTTTATCGCCTTTGTTCAGATCAATATCAATTCCGTTATGGATCCTGCCATCTCGCCAGCCGTAATTAGAAGTTACAACGCCTTTAAACGGCGCGTAATAATAACTTAAATAATTGTTCTCCAATATAAGGTTGAATGTGGCGGGAATGCTGTCGAATTTAGTTAAAGGAAAAAGTAATTTTTCGTCTGCCTGAGAATAAAAGCTTAATTCAAATAAATTAAATTCCGAAATTTTTACCGAATCTTTTCTGCTGCTTTTTAAAAGGCTGGCATAATAGTTAAGCAGGTCAACATCTTTTGGAGTTACATTTTCAAGATCAAAAACAGAATCGATCATGTGAGCCAATTTGCCTTTTGAGATGAATTTGTAAGCTTTAACAGAATCTGTTTTAGGAGTAGGGTTATCCTTTGAAAAACCAATTTTCAAAAAGGAACAAAAGATCAGTATGTAGATTATCCTCACGTTAATTCTGGAGGCGCTAATATACTGTTTTTAAATGAATTAACAAGTTTTGAACAAAGAAATGCTTTAACGGATCCTATCCGTACTTTTTAGCAATTCTATGTCTTTTTTAATAAAAACAGAGGCTAAAAAAGCCGATAAAATAGAAACAGAGCAAATAATATAGCCAAAAGCGTTTGTTTGAATGGCTACAATATTTTCGTTTTTGGAGACAAAAGGGCAAAAGGCAAACATGGCAATTAAGATCACGTAAAGCAATATTAATACATAACAGAGTTTTACCTGAAGCGCTCTTTTTTTGAATGTAAAAATAGTTACCAAAGCCATAATGATCGCAAGCGCGTTAATGCTTATAGCGGCAATGTGACCCAAGCTTGAATGATAAGTGCCATCGGTAAGCGGCCTTAAAAAAACCGGTACAGGATTTGTTTTGCTAAGAATTATCTGAAGAGGCAAAAAAAAGAGTGAAACGTTCAGAAAAATTAATTGTAATAAAAATAAAGTTTGTTTGCGTTGTATCATACTGTAAAATTACCAATTATATAATTGTAACAAAAATCTTTCGTTTAAAGTTTGCGTAATTATAAATTGTTTTCTGTTAAGGTAAATAATATCGGGACTTTCTGTTTTATTGATCTCCTTGATGCTACTGAGAGCGTATATTTTTTTTACAGGACTTAAAAAGGAATAATTCTGCATATTTTTTTTGGTATCAGTTTTTTTAAGGATCCAAATTGGGTTATTTGCATCGTCTACCTTATATCCAACCTTAACGTTAAACGTAATTGGTCTGTAATAAAGTTTTTCAAAATTACTAATGCTATCAAGGCATAATTTTCCGTTCATATCAAGCTTATCCTTGTTGAGGTAATATTTTTCTATGAGGGGATTTACGGTAATGGCCGTTTTTTCCAAAGTATATTTATCTTCGGCCTGCACCAATTTTAGATTATTACTGTTGCAATACGTATAACACATGTCGCCGATAAGCCCTCTGAAAATATCCGCCTCAATTAATATTTCGCCCATGTTTGTTTTTACAAGGTCGTTAGTTCTGATAATATAATTAACAGGAATTTTATTTGTTACACTTTTCACCTCTGTTACAGAAATTTTAAATTCTTCTTTCGAGAGCAGGTCGCCCGCCGAATCTACTTCGGCTAAATAAATGGTTACAAAAGGTTTGCCGCATAAATTAACTTTATTTTCTTTTTGGCTAAATTCTGCCTCCGTAAATTTTTGCCCTTGAACATAAATTTGTTTTAAGGCTGTGTCGTAAAGTGTTTTCCCGCAGGTAAAAAAACTATTATCGCCCTTGTCGTTCAATTTAGTAGCGCGCAAAAGCAAGCCGCTTATGGTATTGATCTTTAAAAGCCATTGGCCTTTTTTGCCCCCCGAAATAACATTTACAAAAAGCATTACAATTAAATTATCGGCATATACAATATGTGCCGAATTAATATTTTTTCTTTCAAAGGGAAATTGCCATTTGTTACTGTATTCAAAATTTTTAAGTTCAGACTTTAAACTATATTTATTCAGGTAAAATTGTTTGCCGGAAGTATCGTCCACCGATCTGATCGTATACACATCCGCTTTATTGTAAAAAATTTCGTTCTCAAAGGCCGAAATGCTGTTGAGCCTTGCTATATCCACATCTTCGGTTGTGGTAATTAATTTGAAAAAACTATTCAAACGAAAAATGCTTACTGTTTTTTTGCCGTTTGCTCCCCCGTTCGAAACATCTTTTTTCTGAACATAAACATTTAAAAATCCATGCAGGGTATCGGATGTTAGTTGCAAAAAATTTTCAGCGGTACTTTTGCCCAGATCAATAACCAGGCTATCGGTTTTTGTTAGACTGAGATTGAGTTTATAGATGAACAATTTTGTTTTTTTATCTTGCGTGCTTAATCCGAATGCATGAATATTACCGTTGTATAACTGTGTGTTAGCTTTACTTAAAGGTAAATCGAGAATTTGCGCGTGACCATAAAAAAATAATAAACCGAAGCAGAATGAAAGGAAGGAATATTTGTAGTTAAGTATCAATGAGGCCCTTTTCTTCGCGTTTTGTGTAGTCTAATATAAGCAAATAATACATTACCACACCAAAGCCGTAAAGGCAAGAAGTTATTAAGAAAATATTTACAAACTGAAAGCCGTGCGAAAATAATACCTTCACCATAAACCCGCTAAGCACCCAGCTTCCGCTCCAAATGGCTGCTGTAAGGGCGCTAGTAATTTCGCGATTACGGTTGCCAACATAATCCAGAACCAATTCTGTGGTCATTGGTCCGGCCATATTCATTATTGGCTGCCGCATTAAATAACAAACGGCCG
>JANYBY010000089.1 GCA_025360565.1 Bacteroidota bacterium | reverse complement strand
GCGATTTGATTGAATGTGTAGTGGGGAAGAAGTAAATAACCTCAAAAGTCCCGTCATCCCTGATAAAATGGGGTTTTGCAAAAAAAAATTACAAATTTCTTAAAATATTTAAAACGTTTTAGTTACCTTTAACAGATCAATTAAAATTCGTTTTTATGAAGCATTTATTTTTTCTGTTTGTTGCAATTATTTTCTCATTTGAGATCAGCGCGCAAGCACCCGGCGATACAATTTTTGTAAAAGCTTTTAAATACGGAAGCAGCAGCCGCGATTCGGTTATTAATTTTCCTACAGGACCTTTAACCTACGAAAAAATAATTATGAAGTACAATATGCGCTGTAAAAATGCGCTCATTTCAACTCAATCACAACCTAATCAAGGTTGCGGCGAGTGGGATTATTCGTGTAACACCTATGTTGTTGATTCTTCAAAAATAGAAAATGCACTGAATACAGCCCCAAGTCATTTAATTTCAAATTTTACAGGAACTACTTTCGTTTATTCAAACCAAACAATTTACGATCGTTATAATTTTATCCAAACAAATGTTGTTTTAAATAATATCAATTCCGAAAATCAATACACAGTGGGCGTTGGTACTTCCTCCGTTTCTAATTTTTTAAAGGCATCACAAAAGTCAGGCCGTTCGCAAATATTATTTACTGCAGCTGAATTAATAGCCGCCGGTTACAGCGCGGGGAATATCAACGGAATTATTCTTAACGTTTCAAACGCTGGCGGTGGCGTTAATTTTTTCAAATTAAATATTAAACATTCTCTTGCCCCAAGTTTAAATTCAAGCACTGTAGCAGTTAGCGGATTTACAAATGTGTTTAACAGCAATTATAATTTTGTAGGGGGAAATAACCGTATTCAATTTTATACACCTTTTGTTTGGGATGGAACAAGCAATGTGCTTTTAGATTTCTCTTTCACAAACACTGTTCCTAGTAATCCAATTGTATTCAATGGAGCCATCACTCCATCTGTTACTGTTCTTTATGCGAATAATAATTATGCGCTTAACCTTGCATCATACGGCCAGGCAACAATTAATCCTGCAGCCCTCATTACAATAACAAACGAAATCACCGTTTCATTTTGGGCCTACGGAGATGCCACGCAAATGCCAACTAACACTTCTTTTATTTATGGCTGGGCAAATGATCCCAATCAACGAAATTTAAACCTGCATTTACCCTGGAGCGATAACAACATGTATTTTGATTGCGGTAATACAGCAAATAATTTTGACAGGATCAATAAAGTTTCTTTGGCGGTTGATCAAGGTGGACAATGGAATCATTGGGCATTTACAAAGAACGCGGTTACCGGAAATATGAAAATTTATTTGAATGGTGTTCTCTGGCATTCGGGTACGGGAATGACAAGAGCCATTACTATTTTAAATTTATTGCTTGGTAAGGACAATGCTTTGCAAAATAATTGGAAAGGTAAAGTAAATGAGTTAACCATTTGGAACAAGGAGCTTGCCCTTACTGATATTCAAACATGGATGAACAAGCCTTACAATAACACACACCCATTTTACACGAATTTACTTGCATATTACACAATGAATGAAGGTGGTGGATTAACCCTTAACGATTCAAAAAATAATGCTATCTCAACAGGTGTTAATTTGCAATGGACCTATGATCGCGGCCATAAATTGGTAAGAACTTTTTTTGAAAGCACTTTACGTCCCAATGTTGTTTTTGTTAGAGGCAGTTATTCAATAACCACAAATACGGTGGTAGTTTCCGATTCTATTCCGCGAAACCCGAATGTTGTTCAGCAATATTCTGTAGTCTCTAATAACACCGTGGTGCCAATGACAGATGATCTTTTAAATCTTGTTTCTACCCAAAATTTATTTGAGGCATCTCCAATAAAAATTTACGATGGCGACCTTGAGGTACTTACAGGCACGGTAGCAGCGGTTCCGCAAGGCACCATAAATATTACAACTTTAAATTATTATAAGCGTTATCCTTTTTATAACGAGATCATGTCGTTTGTTACACCTTACGGAAAAGGATTGGATCTGGGCATAAACGGTAAAAGTTGGTTTTATGATGTAAGTGATCTAGCACCCATATTGAAGGGTAAAAAACGTTTGGTAATGGCTTTGGGCGGACAAACTCAGGAACAAATGGATATTGATTTTTGGTTCATTGTTGGTACACCTCCGCGAACCGTTATAGAGTTCAATCAGCTTTGGCAGGGGGCCGCAAGGGCAGGCGACGCCTCAATTACAAGTATTGTGAATGATGTAAGGTTTAATGTGTTAAATGTTCCTATCAGTAACAGCGCGCAAGCCTTTAAAATGCGATCAACAATTACCGGCCATGGCGCACAGGGAGAATTTGCGGCAAACGGTGGCGTTATTGACCATTATCTTAATTTTGGCGGAGGCCCCGATGAATTTACATGGAATATATCTCTTAATTGCGGCAACAACCCCGTTTATCCTCAGGGTGGCACATGGCTGTATGCCCGTCAGGGCTGGTGCCCCGGACTGGCATCATTATTTAAACAATTTAATGTAACACCTTTTGTTACACCCGGTACAACCGTAAGTATTGATTATAATAATTCCGGCCCTCAGGTTGGCGGTGGCGATTATCGTTACATTGTTGCGAATCAGTTAGTAAGTTACGGCGGCGCAAATCACTCACTCGATGCAAGCGTGGTAGATGTTATTGCGCCCGGTAATAAAGTTTTTTACAGCAGAACAAATCCAATTTGCGCGAGCCCGCTTGTTTTAGTGCAAAACACAGGTTCCACAAACATCAGCAGTATAGATATTGACTATTGGGTAAATAATTCAAATGTAAAACAATCATTTACCTGGAACGGAAATTTAGCGTTTATGGATACTGCAACGGTTATGCTTCCTATCGCAGGCGTTTGGCAAAACGGTTTGCAGCCTAACAATAATGTGTTTAATGTGGAAATTAAAAAAGTAAATTCTGCCGTGGATGATTATGCATTTAATAATAAATACAAGTCTTCGTTTGTTTTACCTGCGGTAATTAGCAGTTCTTTTACTATCGAATTTAAAACAAATAATTATTACACGCATAATAATTATAAAATTTTGGATGAGAATGGTACAACCATCGCAACGAGTAATTTCACTGCCGCAAACACAACGTTCATAGATAATTATGTTTTAAACGGGTGTTATAAATTAGTTGTAAAAGATCTGGGCGGCGATGGTTTAACCTGGTGGGCCAATACCAATCAGGGTTCCGGACACATCTACATTAAAGACCCCGGTTTAAATGTGTTAGTTGCTTTTCAGGAAGATTTTGGAAATGGATTTGAATACAGTTTTACAACCGATGGTCCGCTTTCGGTAAAAGAGAACCAATTCGGCTCTCTCATTAATTTATATCCGAATCCTTCTTCCGGTAAATTTACTTTAGAAGGAAATGACATTGAAAATTCGGAAATTAAAATAACTGATTTGTTGGGCCATGTTTTAAAAACGGTAAATGTTCAAAATAAAACCAATCAGGAATTTTATACCAACGGTTGGAGTCCCGGTATTTATTTTGTAACGATAAAAAAAGAAAATCAAACACTTGTTAAAAAGATCGTAGTTAATTAGCAATTGCTTGCCCTTCAAAAATGTAATTTATTTTATTTGGGCGCCTTATCGCGCCTGCCTAGCGGCAGGCAGGCTTTCACTTCAAGCCCCGCAGTATTTTTCTGTGTTGCTAATACCAATGTGAAATATATTTTAGGCCAAAGATTTTGAAATAAAAATTGGCAAGATTTAGGCGGCAATTGCAGTCGTAGCGAGCGACTACGGTGAAAATTGACAACGACAATATTGACAATTTTTACAAAATATTGGACTACAATATATTTCACTTTGGTATAAGGGGCTTCGGGGGCTTCCTACGGTCGCCGCCTCGCCTAAGCAACACAAAGCAAAATCCTTGCGGGGGCTTTCCGTTCCCCGATAGCTATCGGGGCGGGCGCGGGCGCGGCATTCCTCTTGCGTGTTTGCCTCTCAAGTCCCGTCTCTCATGGCTTCCCAAGTCCTTCCCTTTGGGAAGGATTAGGATGGG
>JANYBY010000078.1 GCA_025360565.1 Bacteroidota bacterium | reverse complement strand
TTTAGTAGTAGTCATTACCTTCCTCATCAATTGTTTTTCTACCATCTTCCCTTCAACATAGATAAGATCGTCAGCTTCGTTTTTATGCGCTTTTAAAGCCGAAACATTGCCCCATTTATAATTACGCCCAGTATGAAGTCCGGAAACCATTTCATAACCATTTCCGTTTTTTTTATATTCAACTATCATGAGGTCGCCGTCACTTAAATGCTCCAGCCTTGGTACCTTGCAATTAAATTTTTTGCCGCTAAGCGTAAAATTATAGTTTCGGTATTCTATGCCATCATCATCAAAGGCTTTCTTATAATCAACCTGTGAAATTGGCCCTTTAATAATTTCATTCATACTTTTGTTTTAGTGTTTTACACATTTTAATCTTACAAAAATAGAATTTTTGACGAATCAATTCTCTATCACTCCAATATCATCAATCTCCCAGGTGCTTCCGGCAGAGGCGGTGCCCGTGTATTTATAAGCAACATGCACATTCGGCATTTTGTATGCACTTAATGAAAGATTGCCCGATGGGGTCCATGCCCATGCACCCGCCGATAATGTTGGGCTTAACAAGGTCCACGTTGCGGCAGTTGGGTTTCCGACTGAATAATTGGTGGATACATATACTTGAAGTGTTGGACCTGTATAATTAAACGCCGACTTAAAATTAAAAACCGGATTTGTTGCGGCACTTAAATTAATAGAAGGAGAAATTAACCAGCTTTCGCATAAAATATTTGATCCGCCAACGTAATTACTTGCGTTTGCGTAGTTGCCAAAACTTCCTATGGTCCAGCAAATATTTCCATTTACATTGTACGTTGTCCATCCACCGCTCGATAAACTTACATCTTCAAAATTCTTTGAGACGTATGGGCAATTTCCTCCGCTTAATTTTACTTCTTTTACATCTCTTATGGTTAACTGAATAGTGTTGGTGCCATATTGACTAACTACTGCCGTAACTTGTCCTTTTCCGCAAGGTGTAAAAAAGTTCGCGAAATTTGAATAACCGGAAGTTCTCACTACAACCGACTTTCCAAAGGCATTGATCAAATTACGGTCAACACTTGTTTTTAAAACAGAATTAGAATATAATTGATTTTTATCTGCAACATCAAACTCAACCGAATCTAAGATCACCAATCGTGCCTGATATTTACTGAGTCCATAAAAGTTTAAAGCGTAAAGCTGGTTTATTGTCACCTTTAAGGGCACCACGGGGTTTCCGGAACTTAATTTTGTAACTTTCTTTTCAATGTCAATTGAATCGAGCTGCACCATTTTAGCATAATCATCTAATACAACTCCTTTCAAATTAATGCGAATAACATCACCTACAAATAAACCACCTGAGTTAATTAATTTTACTTGAATAGAACCTGTTGCATCTTGCACAAAAACCGACTTATAAATATTACCGCTTACCTCATCCGCTGTAACGGTACAGGTAACATTCACATCATCCGGAAATTTAAAATAAGTGGTTGGATTACCCGACACGTAATAATTTTCGTATTTTTTTATGATTGAATCAATGGTAATAGTTCCGCTAATGGGCGGTTCGGCCTTTTTAGGCGGTAATGTAAATTTTTTACAGGAATTAAGTATCAGCAATGCTGAAACTAAAACTAAAATTATTGAACTGAATTTTTGCATAAATTAATTTTCTCTTATGATTACATCGTCAACTTCGTAAGTGGTTGCACCGCCTGTTGTACTTGAATATTTAAAAGCTATACGAGTCGTTGCTGTTTTAAACGCATTCAAATTAACATTTCCGGAAGGTGTCCAGGCATAAGTGCCCGGACTATTCGGAGAAAGGGCAAAGCCATTCAATTGTGTCCACGCAGCGGTACTCGGGGCACCCGAAACATAATTAGTAGAAGCCCACACCTCTAAAACATTACCCGAAAATTTTGCCGCGGTTTGAAAAGTTAAAATTGGATTTACTGCCGCACTTAAATTTAATGTTGGGGAAATATACCAGTTCTCGGAATTTGTATTTCCTGAAATATAACCCGAGATCTTTGCAAAATTAGCCCCGCTAAAGGTAGAAGGTGTCCATGTTACAGCGCCATTTATAACCGACTGTTGCGTCCATCCTCCACTGGTAATTGAGCTGTTATTAAAATCTTTCGAATGATAAATAGTACACCCGGGCCCTGTCATATTTGTTTCGGTATGGCTTCTGATGCTTAATTGATCTGTTCCAGAATAACCGGTAGCAATTCCGGTAATGGTGCCGTAACCTGTTGGCGTTTTTTGCTGAGCAAATTGGGCATAATTACTTGTTCTAACAACAATTTGCCGCAAACCACAATCTTGAATGGTTCTATTAATGGATAATTGCTTTATTGGATCGGCAAAAATTTGGTTTGCATCTGCCGCTAAAAAACCAACGCCGTTAATTGTGATCAGGTCTCCGTAATAACTTGCGTAACTATTTGTTCCTGTTAACGTTGATAACGTAATTTGCCGTGGCTGTGGGTTAGCGCCTGAAGCAAATCGCACTAAACTTTTCTCAAAATCAACCGAATCAATCTCTAGAATGCCTGTAGTTGAATTATAATTTACATCGTATCCTTTTAAATTTAAACGAACCGAGTCGCCAATAAATAAATTACTGCCTGTAAATAAAAATGAGAGATGAATTCCGCCGGTATTGGCAGCGTCTCTTACATAAAGCTCCTTATAAAAATTTCCGCTTACTTCATCGGCCAATACAACTCCTTTTAAATAAGCTTCAGCGTTGATCCTTGTAGCAGGGCAACAATTTGCCACGGTGGTTGTTGACGCAATTGCCCTTAACTGCGTTACGCTATAGTTTAAGCCGTCTCTTAAATCTCTTGTTGGAATTTTATCGGGTGTTTTTTTACAGCCGTCAACTAAAATTACAAAGGCAAAACAAAGTGTTATATATATTAATTTCTTCATCTCTATTCTTATTAAAAAGTAAAGTTTACCATGGCCATATACGTTGCTCCCGGCATGTATTGATATTTATCGCCAAATTTATCAACGTTGCTGTAATCCCATCGCATTTGCTCAAAGCCCCAGTTACGGATACTTTTATTGTTTAAAATATTATTTATGCTTAAGTTAAAATTAAGATAGTATTTTTTGGCGATGCGGATAGATTTGGTGGCGTTCAAATTGATCAAAAAATAATCCGGTAATTGCTGTTGATCAATAATTTTTGAGTACATAGGATCTGTTGTTGCATATTTTTGTACCGCCTCTGCTGTTCTTCTGTCGGGATTAGGCTCTAAAAAAGTTTGCGAAAAATAATTATAAGTAACGCCTACCGACCAGAATTTTTTTCCGGTGTACCTGTAACCGAATCCTGTAACGGTTTGC
>JANYBY010000059.1 GCA_025360565.1 Bacteroidota bacterium | reverse complement strand
GAAATTAACAAGGCATTTAAGGATGTTGAATTGGAGGATGGTATTGGCTTAAGTGAAGCAAACGCCATTGATGATTACAAGGATGAGGCTTTTAAAAATGAATGTAAAAAAAATGATGAAAAACATTTGTGGAGCGCAATTCCTTCCTCGGCCTTAAATGAATACTACAGCAGTTTATCTTTTTTTGACGCCAAAGGCATGCGGTTTCATTTGCCGGCATACATGATCTGTGAAATTAAGGGCGAATATAGATTTGGAATGTCGTTTGTATTAACTCATCTTTCCGATTATTCAAGATCTCAGTTTAAATTATTAACCAAAGAACAAAGAGAAGCAGTTAATTTATTTTTAGAATATCTTTTACAGCATCCGGACTACGAATTTGAAAGGCCTGAGATCAATGATGCTCTTGAAGGCTATTGGTCAAGTTAAACCGGCATTTCATTCCCGCACTTAAAATGCCCTTGGGGACAAGCTTTAAAACCATGCAACCCACAGGGCTTACAGTCTAAATTCTTTACTTCGATCACTTTTGAGTTATCGCTTAAAGGACCAAAACCAAAACCGGGAGAAGTGGAAAGAAAGAAAGCCGTCACAGGCGCGTTAACAGCCGATGCCAGGTGCAAAGGCGCGCTATCGTTCACGTAAGTCATTTGCGTGTTCTTTAATAATGCGCAGGATTGTAGTAAAGATAATTTCCCTGCTAATACGCTAATGTTTCTATGTGTGCTTTGAGTTTTTATTTTTTCGCAAAGTTCATTATCGTCCGACCCACCTAATAAAAAAATGTTTGTAGAAGAATTTATTTTATCACACAATTTCACCCATTTGTTTAAAGGTAATTGTTTTGTAAACCAAACAGAGGCCGGGGCTATACAAATATATTCGCCCGTTTGATACTGCTTAATTTGTTCAAAATCGTTTAAGGAAGGATAAAGTTTCGGTTTAAAAATTTTATCATCCGTAAAATCTTCTATCAATTGGTTGTAACGTCCCATTTCGTGTTTACCCTCTCCAATTTCATGTTTTACCGTTGTATCAAACAGAAAGGAAAATGGATTTTGCTTGTAACCCGCTTTGTGCCTGGCCCCGGAGAAGCCCGTTAAAAGACCCGAGCTTGCAAAACGGTGACAGTTAATAATGCAATCAAATTTATTTTTACGAATGCGTGACAATATTTTAAATAAGTTGCCAAGCTTATTTTCTTTTTTGTTCCAAACCAAAACTTCTTTTAAAAAAGGATGCTTCTCGTAAATACTTTCGTTGCCGGCCCGCACTAAAATACTCACATTTGCATTTGGAAAATACTCATGAAGTTTTTCCACCAAACTCGATGCCAGAATAGCGTCACCAATAAAAGCTGTTTGAATTATGAGTATGTTCTTGTATTCTATCAATTTACTTTATGTAATTTAAACCGCAAAGAACGCAAAGGAAAAAATATAGCGATCTTTTGTGTAAAGCTCGTTATTTCTCATTAAAAAAATACCGCTTCAAAAAAAATTAATTAATATTACAACGTGAATAAGCCCGGAAAATTGTTTTTAATTCCTGTACCCATTTCTGAAGAGAATGGATTGCTTCATTTGCCTGAATACAACCTGCAGCAGGTGCGCCTTTTAACGCATTTTATTGTGGAAGATGAAAGAGCGGCCAGAAGAGCTTTAAAATTGTTCGGTTATCCCACTATTTCCGCCGCTGAATTGTTATTACTCAACGAGCATACAAAAAAAGAAACTATTTCAGAACTATTAGCTCCCTTATTGAATGGCCACAATGTAGGGCTGATGAGCGATGCGGGATGCCCGGGCATTGCCGACCCCGGAGCCGACGTAGTAAAGCAAGCGCATAAAAAAGGCATTGAGGTTATTCCGTTGGTTGGGCCAAGCTCGGTTGTTTTAAGTGTAATGGCAAGCGGTTTTAATTCTCAAAATTTTGCTTTTGTAGGTTATTTACCAATTGAAAAGCCTCAAAAAATAAAGCGGATAAAAGAACTGGAACAGCTGGCACTTAAAACCAAACAAGCACAATTTTTTATTGAAACACCTTATCGAAATGAGCAAATGCTCGAAATGCTTTTTTCTGTTCTCTCCCCTCAAACCCTTGTGTTTATTGGCAAAGACCTGCTCTCGAATCAACAATTTTTAAAAAGCGCCACGGTTGCCAATTGGAAAAATAGTGCCAAACCCGAAGTGAATAAAATACCTGTGGTATTCGGGATCTACGGTGGGTAAACCTGTTTTAAAATTAACCGCAAGGGCGCAAAGAAAATATCGCAGCATACTTAGCGCAAATCTTTGCGTTCTTAGCGTTTAGACCCTTCCTCAAAAGAAATCAAAAAACCCTTGTTAACAACACGCTTCTTTGCCCTAAAAAAGCGTTGGCCAAAAGCAGTACTTTGTATTGGTGAATTTTTTCTCTTACATAAGGGCAAAGCATAATTTAATTTTAAAATCGCTGTTCGTTCTGGTGAGTTCATTTATTTTGGCATTTATTCAGCCAAAACAAGAAATAAAAGGCCATAAGGTTGATTCGTTTGATGCAGTATGGCCTTATAAAGACCTTGTGGTAGATAAAGATTTTTTTATTAAAAAAAGTGAGGCCGAGTTAAAAGAAGAATACGCTCAATTAGAAAAAGACGCTCCTCTTTTTTTTGAAATGAACGCTTCAGAAAAAGAAGCTAAATTAAAAAACCTTGATTTATTAAAAAGCACCGATGCCAAAGATCACGCAATTTTAAGATCAATTTTTGATACCATTTACAGTAAAGGCGTTATTGAAACTGTTTCGCCCGAGCTTCAAAAAAAACCGGTCTTTATTTCGTCCGGAAATTATTCGGAGCAAGCATTCTATTATAATTTTTATACGGTTGGGTCGGCAATTCGTTATATTGAGGATCAATTAAAATTATTTCCTGTAAAAAATAAATCCCTCAACCATGTAGATTACCTTGCCATTACACATTTGCTTGATAAGGAAAAAACAAAATTATATTTAAACAGTAAACTCGAAGAAGTTTCTATTTACAAAAGCATTGTAAGGGCCAACGAAGTTTTAGCCAAACAAGGCGAGGCCTTAACCAACAATAAGCGATTTTTAATTAACCGTTACTTTTTTATTCAAAATCAGGATTCGCCTTTTGTTTTCGTAAAGTTTATAGCCAATTGGTTTTTATTTTTTATTCTGCTTTTGGTACTTTTATTTTATCTCGCTTTTTTCAGAAAAAATATTTTCGGGCAAAACAAACAAGTGTTTTTTCTTTTTTCGATAGTGCTCATTTGTAACCTTTGTATCTTTACATTTTACAGCTTCGGCTTAATTATTTTAGCCATTCCTTTTGCTTTGGTACCAATATTGGTCAGGGTTTTCTTTGATGGCCGCACCGCCTTATTCACGCATCTGATAGCGGTTTTAACCTGCAGTTTTTTTATGCCCGATAAGCTGGAGTTTATCTTACTTCAATTAATTTCAGGCATTGGCACTTTATTCGCGGTAGCCGAAATGCGTAAGCGGCAGCAGGTGTTAAACTCAGCCATTATTGTATTTATTTTATATTGCATTTTATTTTTTTCGTATCAGGTTTCGCATGGCACCCAATCACTCGCGTTCAAATTCACTGCCTACGTTCCTTTTGCCATCAGCTCTGTGCTGGTATTATTGGCTTATCCGTTTATTTATTTAATTGAAAAGATCTTCGGATTTATTTCCGATTTTAAATTATTAGAGCTGAACGATCTTAACCATCCATTGCTAAGGCGGCTTTCGCAGGATGTGCCCGGGACTTTTCAGCACAGTTTACAAGTTGCTAATTTGGCTGAAGAGGTAATTTATTACATTGGCGGAAATAGTTTGTTGGTGAGGACGGGGGCCATGTATCACGACATAGGCAAATTATACAACCCGCGGTTTTTTACCGAAAATCAGGTGAATGGTTATAGTCCGCATATTGAAATGCAACCAATTGAAAGCGCCAAAACCATTATTAACCACGTGATCCAGGGAATTGAACTGGCCAAAGAACACTTTTTACCTGAGCAGATCATTGATTTTATTCGCACTCATCACGGTACTACAAGCGTAGGTTATTTTTTGAATTTATATAAAAAAGAAAAAGTATTAAGTGTTGCCGACGAAAATGAATTCAGATATCCCGGGCCTATCCCATTTAGTAAAGAGACAGCGGTATTAATGATGGCCGACGGCGTTGAGGCGGCATCCAGAAGTTTGCAAAAGCACGATGCTTTAACCATTAACGACCTTGTGGATAATATAATCGATTATAAAATTTCGCAAAACCAGTTTATTAATTCCGATATCACCTTTAAAGACATTACAATTATTAAAAAAATATTTAAAAAAAGGCTAATGAACATTTACCATGTGAGAATTGAATATCCAAAATGACAAAAAAAATGAAGATTACCTTAGAAAGTACCGCTAAAAATAATATATTTGTATAATATCTATGTATAGACTAATTACCCTAATTTTTGCAATTACAGCTTTGTCTTCCTGCAAACTGTTTAAGTCTAATTTAATGTTAAGAACCCCAAAAAATTACAATTACGATAAGTTAATTGATTCGTTGGGAAGAATAGATTATAAAATTGCACCCAACGATGCTATTGTTTACAGAATTATGCCTAACGATGGCTTTAAGCTCGTAGATCTAGCTAACGGAGCCAACGTTTTAAGAAGTGATATTGACGTTATAGTTGAGAGCGATGGCAATATAAAAATGCCGTTAATTGGCCGCTTAAATATTGGGGGTTTAACGCTGATTGAAGCGGAAAAAATAATGGAGGAAAAGTACTCCGAATATTACGTTAAACCATTTGTGAGTTTAAGGGTAAATAATAAAAGGGTTATTGTTTTTCCGGGCAATACCGGTTTAGCAAAGGTTGTGGCGCTTGCAAATAATAACACTACTGTTCTGGAGGTTATTGCCTCCGCAGGCGGTATTCCAGACGATGGTAAAGCTTATAAGGTAAAATTGATCCGTAATAATCCCATACCCGGTCAAAAATCATTGGTATTTTTAATGGATCTATCGCGGATTGAAGGATTGGAAGTTGGAAAAGCAAAGGTGCAGGCCAACGATATAATTTATATTGAGCCACGTTATCGTCCATTAAAAACGTTCTCAACCGAATTGGCTCCGGTTATCAGTGTTTTAACCAGCCTTTTAATTATTTACCAAATCTCTAAGTTAAGGTAAGTATGTTTAACCCGCAGCCCTCCTCTAGTAACCAGTTAAAGGATATTACCGAAAGGCTTAATAACAATTTTGATATTGGTATTATTGCGTTTCTTTTCAATAAAAGTAAGTTTTTTATTATTTCTTTTTTTGTGATCACGTTTTCACTTGCTTTTTTGTACTTACGATACAGTCAGCCTATTTACGAAGCCAAGGCCGTTTTACAAATTGCCGATTCACGAAAAACCGATGCGATCTTGAAATTAGCCGGTTCCGAAAGTCAGGAGAATGTTTTAGCCGAAGCTATAGAGCAAGTGAGATCGCGGGAATTTTTACGCCGTGTGGTTGAGAAACTGGATATCAGCGTGAATTATTATAGCGAGGGGACTTTTAAAAACAATGAACTTTATCATTCATCACCTTATTTACTAAAGATAAATCCGAAAACCCTCATTAATTATGGTGGAAAAATTTATGTTGAGTTAAACAACGATTTAACCAAAGGCGTATTAAAATTTGGTACCCGAACCGAAAAATTTCAGTTAAACAGTTGGTTGAAATTGGAAGAATTTGATGTTAATATTTTCATTAATCCGGCTTTAGTAGAAGAGCACGTTAAAATTCTTTTAAAAAGCAACAAAGCGTTTTACTTTACTGTTTCAAATGTTGAAGATGTTACCGCAAGCCTTCAGGGCAAGTTAAATGTAAAGCTGATGAACGATATGGCGAAAACCATTGGCGTAAAAGTGCAGGACGTTAACGCAACCAAAGCTACTGATATTACAAACGCGATAATTGAAGAGTATTTAAATTACGATGTTGAAAGAAAAAGTGAGAGTTCCGAGAAAATATTAAAGTTTATTGACGTGCAATTAAGCACTGTTTACAACGATTTGAAGGCAACAGAGAACGAACTTCAAAAATTTAAAAAAGAAAAGAACTTTAACGATAAGGATATTATTTTAAGCTCTGAGTTAATGCGTTACTCCTCTATTGAGGATCAAATGATGAAAGTGGAGATGGAAGAAAAGATCATAAATGAAATTCAGGCAAATATCGCGAAAAACAAAGGCATTGATATTTACGAGCTCATTTCTCTTATTTCAGGTACCGAATACGAGAACATGATCAAGGAAATAACACATGCGATACAAAAATTATTGTTGGATAAAGAAACACTGTTATTCGCTGTTACAGTTAACTCGCAAAACATAAAGCAAATAGATTACCAGTTAGAAACCCAACGGAAATTATTAATAGAAAGTTTAGATGCAGTTCGTTTAAAATACAAAACAAAATACAAGAACTTACTTGAAAAGTCGGCCGATTTTAAAAATAAATTAAATCAGAATCCGGATGATGAAGTTGAATTTTCGAGATTGAGCAGGCTTTATTCCATCAGCGAAAAATATTATACCTTGCTGCTTGAAAAGAAAACAGAGTTTGCTATATCAAAGGCAGGTAACGTTTCCAAGAATATTATTTTAGAAAGGGCTCAAGGTTTTGGGGCAAAAGTATCTCCGAGCAAAAAAAATTCCTTACTAATTGCCTTTTTAGTTTCTCTGTTCCTTTCTCTTGGTCTGGTTTTTATAAGATATATTTTTCATGATAAAATTTACACTTTACACGATATTACAAAATATTCTAAAGGTGAAGTTTCGTTATTGGGTATTATTCCGCGTTACCCGAATAATATTCCCGTATCGCAGCTGATCGTTGACAGGAATCCAAAAGCCGTTATCAGCGAGGCTTTCCGTACCATTAGAACCAATTTAGGGTTTATTGATAATACCCCAGGCCCTAAAATTATTTCGATAACCTCTACTATAAGCGGCGAAGGAAAAACATTTGTGGCCATTAACATTGCGGGTATTTTAGCTTTTACAGGAAAAAAAGTAGTGATCATTGACTTGGATATGCGTAAACCGAAAATTCACAAGGGTTTTGGCGTAAACAACCATATTGGAATGAGTACTATTTTAACCGGCGTTAATTCGGTGGATGAATGCTTTAACGATAGCCCAATGGAGAACCTCAAATTTATTACAGCAGGCCCTTCACCTCCGAACCCATCAGAATTAATTTTAGATAAAAAATTGGATGAAGTGATCGACTATCTAAAAACAATGTTTGATTTTGTGGTGATAGATAACGCGCCAATTGGATTAGTAACCGATGGCATTTCTACCATTCAGCGGGCAAATTACCCTATTTACGTTTTCAGAGCGGGTTATTCTAAAAAAATGTTTACGCAAATTTTAGATAAATTAAAAAACGAAAGTAATATTAAAGATCTGGCAGTGGTGCTGAACGACGTTGATATAAGCCGTAAGATCTACAGCTATAACTACGGTTATGGTTACGGTTATGGTTATGGCGGAGGATACGGCGGAGGTTATTATAGTGATGACAGCGACAAAAAGAAGAAAAAGAAAAATAAAAATTAGTTTTTATGGAAGTGATTGAAACCGGTTTAAAAGGTTTAGTTATTATAAAGCCCAAGGTGTTTGAAGATGAGCGCGGCTATTTTTTTGAAAGCTACAACAAAATTACCTTCTCCAATTCAGGCCTTGATCTTGATTTTGTACAGGATAATCAATCCCTTTCCCAAAAAGGTGTTTTGCGAGGGCTTCATTTTCAAAATCCGCCACACGCGCAAGGCAAATTGGTGCGAGTAATAAACGGTGCCGTATTAGATGTGGCAGTTGATATCCGCAAAAACTCGCCTACCTATGGTAAATGGTTTGGGTTAGAATTAACGGAAAAGAATAAGTGGATGATTTATATCCCTGAGGGATTTGCACATGGCTTTTTAACGCTCGAGAACAATACTATTTTTTCTTATAAATGCACAAACACTTACAATAAACAATCTGAAGGTTGTATTTTATGGAATGACAAAGATATTAATGTTGACTGGAACGTTCAAAACCCTCAACTGTCACCAAAAGACCTTGAGGGAACTGCTTTTAAAAATTTTGTAAGTCAGTTTTAATTTCGGTGATACCGTAAATTAAATATTTAGAAGTAACAAATGAGCATTAATTATCCTTTCATACTCACCTCCTTTTTTTTTGCTTGTTTTCTGTTTGCACTCATCATTAATTATATCCTCCTTAAATTTGTTCAAACCCTTGGTATAAGAGGTAAAGAGGCATCGCAGGTAAGATGGAGCCCAAACTCCAAACCCGCTTTAGGTGGAATTTCCTTTTATGTTATCTTTTTATTTGCTTTCATTGTAACTATTTTAATTTCTCCAAAAACTTCCGACTTCAATGTTAAAACCATTGGCATCTTAATTGCCACAACGATCGCGTTTATTATGGGTTTGGCTGATGACGCGTTCAATACTCAGGCCTTATTTAAATTTTTGACGCAAATAATCTGCTCGGTTATTGTTATTTTTTCGGGACACTGCGTGACCATTTTTGAAAACCAGTTTTTAAATTATTTAATTACAGTGTTTTGGGTTGTGGGCTTAATGAACTCCATCAACATGCTCGATAATATGGATGGGATCACTTCAATTATTTCTTTGGTAATTTGTTTATTTATGGTTGCTTTAAACGTTTCAAAGTTTAATACTATTGGTTATATAACCATTTTAAATCTGGGCATTCTGGGTGCATTGTGCGGGTTTTTAGTTTACAATTTCCATCCCTCAAAAATGTTCATGGGCGATACCGGTAGTCAGTTTCTCGGGCTTTTTTTAGCAATTATGGGAATAGACAGTTGCTGGAACGTTTCGCTTGCACCATCCATACACCATTTTCAATTATACAATTTTGTGCTGGTGTTTTTAGTTTTTTTAATTCCCTTGGTAGATACTTCAACCGTTATCATAAATAGGGTATGGGCCGGAAGATCACCGTTTGTAGGCGGAAAAGATCATACCACGCATCATTTATTCTTTAAAGGCATTACCGAAAAAAGAATTGCTATTCTTTATTGTATCATTAGCGTAATAGGAATTTGTTTTGCCTATAATTTAATCTTCAATTTTTCGTTTACACTGTTTTATATTGCTATTTCTTATATTCTTTTGGTATTTGTAACTTTATACTTAAATACCGTTATAAAGAAGAATTGATACCCCTTAAAAAATCTCTTTTTAAAAATGTAAGCGCCACTTCCATGACGTTAACCGCGTTTATTGCCTTTTGTACTGTTTACACTATTCTTAAAATATTAGTTTATCCTCCAATAAAAAATAACGTTTCATATGTAAACAACCGCAATAATATTTTGGGCCTAAACATCCCTTCCGATCTTTCGTTTTGCGGAGAAAAAATTCCGGTTAATACCTACGAAATACAAATTAATTTAGAAGAAGAGTTTTTTAATAATTCGTATTGGAAAGCAAACTCCTCAGTACTATTTTCAAAAGCGCAAAAGTGGTTCCCCTATATTGAACCGATTTTAAAAAAAGAAGGTGTTCCCGATGATTTTAAATACGTAGCCATTATCGAAAGTCATTTATCCAATGCCAAATCCGGATCAGGTGCTGTAGGCTTTTGGCAATTGGTTAAAGGTTCGGCAGAAAATTATGGTTTGGAGATAAACGAATACGTTGATGAAAGATATCACGTTGAAAAATCGACCAGAGCTGCCTGTAAACTTTTTAAAGAGGCCTTTTCTGTTTTTAATAATTGGACATTGGCTGCAGCGGCCTATAATCTTGGTATTGGAGGCATACAAACGGCCTTAAAGGAACAAAAAGCCGACAGTTATTACGAGCTTTTGTTGAATAAAGAAACCGGAAGTTTTGTTTACCGTATTTTAGCCTACAAAACTTTATTCGAAAGCCCTTCGCATTTTGGTCTGAAAAAGAAAAAATTAAAA
>JANYBY010000048.1 GCA_025360565.1 Bacteroidota bacterium | reverse complement strand
ATAGCCAAGTTAAAACAATAACTACCAAAATGGCGATGGTTCGGTGCATAAACTGAATGCCGCTAGGGTTCTCTAAAATATTTTCGAAAAAAGTTTGCTTCATGGTTACCTGTTCGGGCATCCACTCCTCGCCCATTTTTGGCCAGGTATTAAAAATATGTCCCGGTCTTATTTTGGAAGCATCTCCCTCAACAAAACCCGCGGTAAACGCGCCATATATGATCTGAAGAATTAGTATGCTAAAAAAAATAATTGCGCCTGCTTTTAATTTTTTGCATTGGCTTTCTTCTGCTTCTTCTTTTGGATAAATTAATTTAAGCGTAAACCAAAATGTAACCGCAAACAAAGTAAAGGCGCTCATTAAATGCGTTGCCAAACGGTAATGGCTAACGGCGGGTTGGCTTTGTAAGCCGCTATACACCATCCACCAGCCAATTACGGCTTGCATGGCTCCCATAAAAAACAAAAAGCCGAGAGAAGGCCACATTTCTTTTTTTATTTTTTTCTTGATAATGAACCATAGCAATCCCAAAGAAAAAACGTACATCATTAACCTGCCGATCATGCGGTGAATATATTCCCACAAAAAAATAGGTTTAAACTCTTGTAAGGTCATTGAATAATTTACTTTTTCAAATTCAGGACTTTTTTGATATTTTTCAAAGCGCGCTTGCCACATATCTTCGTTCAGCGGCGGCACAGAGCCCATAAAGCTCCAATCGGTAATGGAAAGTCCTGAGTGGGTTAATCTTGTTAAACATCCAACCACGACCATAATATAAATAAGCAAACAACCTGTTAGCAGCCAATAAATAATTTGTTTGTTTGGTGACTTTGAAATGAGGTTCATAAAACTGCGATAAAGGTATTCAATTATCAGTTTATATCAATTATTTACTCTTAAAAATTATTACATTTATAAAATGAAAGAACTGTTTTTAAAATTACTAAACTTCGGCATAAAGCCCGGTTCTTCGGCAGAGGTAATTGAGCGTACAAAACTTGTAAACGGCATCAGCTTTTTAGGGGTTCCGGTGTGCTGTACTTACATTCCTATATTTTTTTTAACTGGGTATTATTATCACGCTTTAACTTTTTGTGTTGGTATAGTTATTTTTATTTTACCCCTTTTTATTAATAAATGGATAAATGTAAAAGTTGCCAGCGTTTACATTGCAGTGTTTTCAGCTTTGTTTTTTGGATTTATTTCGGTTTTAGCGGGAAAAGATCTGGGATTTTATCTTGGATTTTTAGTGATTTCAGTTCCACCCGTTATTATTTTTCCGAAACTTAGAGAGGGCATTATTTTTACAAGTATTTCATTACTTATATTAATTCTTTCAATACTTGGCAATATTTTTATTCCGCCGCTTTGCGAAATTCCTTTTGCAATGCCTATTTATCTTTTAAATTTATTTACGGTTTTAATTTGTTCCATTGCAGTTGTAATTTTTTTTAAATTAGAGTTAAGCGAAAGCAAAGCAATATTATTTGAAAAAAATAAAGAGATTGTTGACAGTATTAATTACGCTAAAAAAATTCAATACGCGTTATTGGCCCATGACGATCTACTAAAGACAAATTTGCCCGATCATTTTGTTTTGTTTAAACCTAAAGATATTGTAAGCGGCGACTTTTATTGGGGCACTGCCCCCGAGGTTGGTAGAGGGGCTTTCTACTTAGCAGTTTGCGACAGTACAGGCCACGGCGTTCCCGGCGCTTTTATGAGTTTGCTAAATATTAGTTTTTTAAATGAGGCTATTACCGAAAAAGGTATCGAACATCCTCATGAAATTTTAAACCACGTAAGACAAAGGTTGATACAAAATATTTCGCAGGAAGGCGCGCAGGACGGAATGGATGGGATCTTGATAAAAATGGAAAAACGACCTTCCGGTTTAAAAATTGCTTATGCTGCAGCAAATAATTCACCGGTTTTAATTTCGGATGAAAAGATCGTTGAATTACCTTATGATAAAATGCCCGTTGGCAAAGGAGAAAAAACAGAATCGTTTACCTTGCATTCTTTAGAACTAAAAAAAGGTGATACACTTTATTTATTTACCGATGGTTATGCCGATCAGTTTGGCGGACCAAATGGCAAAAAGTTTAAATCAAAAAATCTGGAAGAGTTATTGCTTTCAATAAACCCTTTATCTATGCCTGAGCGATCTGCCGCCCTCAATAAAAGATTTGAAGAATGGAAAAGGGATCTTGAACAGGTGGATGATGTTTGTATAATTGGTATAAAAATATGAGAAGAAGAGCCTATTTAATTTTTTTTCTTATTTGCTTTTTCACAGCGGTAAATGCTCAAAAAATGGACACAAATTCTGTAATAGATCTTTGTGAGCGTTCGCGCATATGTATAGATAATGAGGATTACAGAATGGGCGGCATTCTTGCAAGACAAGCCGATTCAATTTCAAGAGTTCTTAAATACGATAAGGGCGAAGCGCACGCCGAAAACGGCCTCGGATTAGTATTTTTAGGGATTGGAAAATACGATAGCGCCCGCTTTTTTTTAAACATGGCGTTAGAAAAATTTATTGTTTTAAGGTCAAAGAAAAAGATCTGTGCGGCCTATAATAACATTGGTCTTACCTTTGATTATCAGGGAAATTATGCCGAAGCTTTAAAGTATTACGAGAAAGCGTACAGCATAATGATTGAAATGGGACAGCTGGAACCGGCCGCAAAAGCTTTGCAAAATATGGGAGTTGTTTATTGGCTCCAATCAAATTTTACCTTGGCGATAGACTACTATTTTAAAGCCCTTAAATTAGGTGAAAAAATAAATAATAAATTGATCATCGCCGATTGCCTTATTAACTTAGGCTTGGTTTATTCAGACTTGAAAAGTCCCGAAAAGGCATTAGATTACCTTTATAAAGGATTAAAAATATGTAAGGAAATAAAAAACAAAAAGTCAGAATCCGCTTGTTACCAGAATATCGGTAATATTTTTAAATCACAAAATAAAAACGCGGAAGCAAGGGATCAGTATTTAAAAGCACTTGAAATTGAGACCGCGTTAAATGATCAAAATGGTATTGGATCAAGTCTCGATAATATTGGTTTGCTATTTCAATCTGAAGGAGATAATGATAAAGCACTGGAATATTTTTTTAATTCACTAACCATACGAAAAACAATAGGAGATAAAAACGGCATAGCAACCTGTTTGGATAATATTGCAGGCGTATACTTTATAAAAAAACAATATGATAACGCCCTTAAATATGCCTTGGAAGGGAACGCGCTCGGACATGAATTAAATTCAAAAGAAAAATTAATGTCATCTTATGAATGTTTGTATAGAACTTATGCGGCAAAAGGCAAAACAGACCTGGCGTTTGCTAATTATAAAAAATTTATTGAGGCACGTGACAGTATTTTTAATGAAGAAACAACAAGAAGGGTTACTCAATCGGAAATGCAATTCGTTTTTGATAAAAAAACAGAAATTGACAGTGTAAAAAATGTTGAGCATGCCCTATTGGAAAAAATTAAACATAATGAAGAGATAAAACAACAACGTATTTATTCCTACGGAGGCATTATTGGTTGTATTTTTATGCTGATTGTTGCCGCGATTTCCTTTAGAGCTTTTAAAAATAAACAAAAGGCAAATAAAATAATTTCGGAACAAAAAGTGGAGGTTGAGAATCAGAAAATTTTAATTGAAGAACATCAAAAGGACATAATTGATAGTATTAACTATGCCAAACGCATTCAACAGGCTATTTTACCGGCTCAAAAATTTATAAAAGAGTATTTGCCTGACAGTTTTATCCTTTTTAAACCAAAAGATATTGTTGCGGGAGATTTTTATTGGATGCATACCGTTAGTGGACAGAAGCCTGAAAGTCTGCAAACTGTAAACTTGCCAACTGCCGAATGCATACTGATAGCGGCTGCCGACTGCACAGGCCATGGCGTGCCAGGAGCTATGGTTTCAGTAGTTTGCAGTAACGCGTTAAACAGAAGCGTTAACGAATTTGGTTTAACGGACCCCGGAAAAATTTTGGATAAGACCCGGGATCTGGTTCTTGAAACATTTTCAAAAAGCGATAAAGATGTTAAGGACGGGATGGATATCAGTTTATTAAGCATTTCGGCCGTACCTGAAGCTGTAAAGCTCCCAAAAGGAAGATTGGTTATTCCCAAGGGACAAAGTTTTTCAAATGTGACTGAGTCGTTCAAAAAATATAAAATACAATGGGCAGGTGCCAACAACCCTTTATGGTATTATAAAAATGGCGGGCTTAACGAAATTACCGCGCACAAACAGCCAATTGGAAAAACCGATAATCCAACTCCTTTTCGTACTCACACATTTGAGTTAAGTAAAGGCGATATCCTTTATTTATTTACCGACGGTTATGCCGATCAATTTGGCGGTGAGAAAGGAAAAAAATTTAAATACAAACAATTGAAAGAGTTATTAAATTCAAATAACAGCGCATCGCCCGATGAGCAAGAGAAAATCTTAAATTTAAGTTTCGAAAATTGGAAAGGTAACTTGGAACAGGTGGATGATGTTTGCATTATTGGCATTCGCGTTTAATAGAACACCATCACAACCAAACGAGAATTTATTTTTATAATCCTTAGCAGAATGAACTTAATATTTTTAATTGTTGAAAAGTAAAAATTGAACAATGATCATTGAAAATTGATAATGTTTACCGGACTCTGAAAGGGTCAAATGTTTCTAATATGTTATAATTGACAAAACTTACGGTCCCTTTCGGGGTCGAATGTTTATAACGTTTTTATTATTGAAGATTGATAATGTTGGCCAGACCCTGAAAGGCTGGCACAATTTTTGCAATCCTATTTTACAGGTATTCGTTTCAAACTATTCTCATTTTATTGCCGATATTTTTTTCGTGCTTAAAATTCCTTGCTTAAGCTGTTATAAAACAGTTTAGGTGTTTCTAAATTCCCTTATTCATCTAATTGTTAGTAACCCCGCACAACCTTTTAAAAGTGTGAGCGTACAATTAAACAGAACCCCGAAAACCCTGAACAACACTGCAAAATCAGGTATAGGGCACAAACCGAAAAATTAATCAATAAAAGAAGCATATAAAAAGGCTTCAACATTAAAAAAGAAAAACAAAATGAAAACCATCAAAAAAACGCTTAAAGTAAAAGTTGAACTCAAAGTGAGTACAACAAAAACCCTTAAATCTCCTTATTATGAAAACAAACATTTACCTAACAGCATTGCTTGGCTTGGTTATTCAGGTAATAACGTATGGCCAATCGCCGGAAACCAAAGTTACACAAGACCCAACACCTTTTAACCTTTCTTTCTGGACCTCATACGCAGAAAAACTGCACCTCTCACCTACTGAACAAAAAGAGTTCATCACATCCCACCAACGAACTCATGTAAGCTCTACTGCTACACCAAATAACAACAGCCACCGGCCAATCAACAATCAAAACCAGCTTTTTATGGCGGGGCCTTGCGTTAATATTGATTTTGAAGGCGGTAATTTAAACGGATGGGCACCCACTTGCGGCTGGCATCCTTTGTTTAATCCATTAGGCTGCTGCCCTAACCCCGGCGGACAACAATTAATTACAACAGGTGGATTAGATCCTGCAGGTAATTTTCCGATGGTGGCACCGGGCGGAAATTTTTCGTTACGATTAGGAGATAATATTAACGGCGGAGAAGCCGACAGAATAGAACAAACTTTTTTTGTTACCCCGGCTAATGCTAATTTTCAATATAAATATGCCGTTGTTTTTGAAGACCCCGGACACACACCTTCTCAACAACCCGCTTTTCAGGTTGAAATGCGCGATACTTTGGGAAATCCTGTACCCTGTACTTTTTACAATGTGGTTGCCGGCGGCGGCATTCCCGGTTTTTTTAATTCATTAACTCAGCCCGGTGTTTTATACAAACCATGGTCAACCGTTATGGCCGACCTTACAAGTTTTATCGGTCAAAATATTACCATACGTTTTTCAACCTACGATTGCGCTCTGGGCGGACACTTTGGATACGCTTATATTGATGGCAGCTGTCAATCCTTTGTTAGCGGCACTTCCGACACTATTTGTTCGGGAGGCGTTAAAAATTATTGCGCTCCCGGCGGTGTAAGTTCGTATCAATGGAACGGCCCGGGTATAGTTAACAACACTAACCAATGTATTAACGCCACTGCCGCGGGCATTTACACTTGCCAAACAACTTTAATGAACGCTTGTCCCGGCCCTGTTTTTACATATACTTTATCGTATTTTCCAAATCCTGTTGTTTCGTTCAACCAATTATCTTTAAACGCGTGCGCGCAGCAATATACATTTACAAATACCTCAACCATTGCAGGCGGTTTTATTGCAAGTTATAATTGGAATTTTGGCGGCAATAATATTAGCCCGCTTACAAATCCGGTTTATACTTTTCCAACACCCGGCACTTACACTGTTACTTTAACTGCAACATCCAACCATAGCTGTCAAGCTACAACCACGCAGAACCTGGCTATTTATCCATACCCCGTTGCAAGTTTTGCCTCAACAAATATTTGTCAAAGCGCGGTGCTAAATTTTACAAACAACTCTTACATTCCTACCGGAACAATTACCACGCACAACTGGACCTTTGGGAACGGAAATAATTCTAATCTTATAAATCCATCTCAAAATTATGCTAACAGCGGTAACTATGTTGTTTCGTTAACTGTAACAAGTAACCAAAACTGTTCGGTAAGTACAAGCAGTTTTATTACAATATATCCAATGCCGAATGTAGTTTTTACCGCCAATAATTCTTGTTTTGGAACCAACACCAATTTTACCAACTCAAGCAATATTATTTCGGGAAACATTAATACCTATGTTTGGGATTTTGATAATAACGGCCAGCCAAACAGTTTTCAATTCAGTCCTTCATACGTTTATCCTGCCATTGGAACCTTTGTAATTTCATTATCAGCCGTTAGTAATTTTAATTGCGTGAGCACCTCAACTGCTCAGGTAAATGTGTATCCAAATCCGGTTTCATCTTTCAGCGTAAGCAATGCCTGTTACGGAAAAACAATTTCTTTTACCAACCAAAGTACTATTGCTAACGGAAACCAGATCACTTCTTACAGCTGGAATTTTGGGAACAACACTTACACCAGCGCGTTGAACCCTCAATACAATTACGGCGGACCCGGCACTTACACCGTTACTTTAACTGCAACATCCAATAATAATTGTATGAATACTTATACCTCAACGGCAACGGCGTATCATATTCCGAATGTAAATTTTACCAGCAACAATGCCTGTCACAATCAATCTACCCAGTTTGTAAACTCTACGGTTATCAATGCGGGTTCAATTGCTAAATGGCGCTGGGATTATCAAAACGACGGCATTTGGGACGATACACTTTCGGTAAACCCGGCGAATGTTTACGCAACCTCGGGCAATTTTAACTGCAAGATGCAAGCCGTTAGTAATTTTAATTGCCCTGCCGAAAAAACAAATCCTGTTATTGTTTATGCCAACCCTGTTGCCAACTTTATAAATAAACCGGTGTGTTTGGGCGATGTTTCAACCTTTACAAACACATCTACTTCGGCCGACGGAGCTATTCAGGTTTATCAATGGGATTTTGACGGAGATAATCAGGTGGATAATGTGAAACAAAATCCAAGTTATACTTACACAACAAACGGCATCTATCTTTTAAAATTAGAAGTACAAACAGAACATGGCTGCGTTAACATCATGTCTAAATCAATGTATGTAAATCCGAAACCAAACCCCGCGTTTTCGGTTGACAAAAAAAGCGGCTGTCCGAGTTTATGTGTTGCGTTTACAAACTCTTCAACCATTGCGACGGGTTCAATTAAAGCCATGCAATGGACCTTTGGCGACGGTAGCACACCTTCGCACGAATTAAACCCGAGCCACTGTTACAATCCCGGAAATTACGATGGTGGTTTAATTTTAATGAGCGACAGCGGATGTATAAGTGTAATGACAAAACCATCGATGGTGACTGTTTACCCAAACCCTGTTGCAGGATTTCATGTTGAGCCGGAAGAGGTGGACGAAAATGAACCCATTATAAATGTAAGTACAACTGCCACCGGCGCAAACCAAACTGTTTATTTTTTAAATGATCAGTTCAGTACTTTACTTCAAAATTTTGATCACCGCTTTAAAAGTATAGATAAAGTAAAACCTTTAATACTGCAAGTTGTGCGCAACGAATACAATTGCGCTGATTCGGCTTACAAAGTATTAGATGTAAAACCATCGTTTGTAGTTTATATTCCAAATACCTTTACGCCAAACGGCGACGGCGTTAACGACGGATGGTTTGCAAAAGGCGTAGGCATTAGTAAATTTTCGGTTCAGGTGTTTGACAGGTGGGGACATGTTATTTTTGAAACCGCGGATATAGAACATGCCTGGGACGGAAAAACTAAAGGAAGCACAGAACCCATTATGCAGGACGTTTATGTTTGGAGAGCAAATGTAGTTGACGTATTTAATAAGAACCACGAATTAGCCGGCACAGTTACCATAATTAAATAGTGTTTGGCCGAAAAGTTCATTTCACTCTCGCTTAAAAAGCCCTGTCCCCTTACGTGTTAAAGGGACGGGGGTTTTTTGTCCTTTGAGATATTTACGTAACGTTCTTCGTTGAGCGGGTAAAGGTTTAACCCTAATTTTCCATCACAATTTTTTGCGTTCTGCTTTCAAAAGCAGTATTAATATTTACAATATATACACCCGGGGCATAACCCGAAAGATCTATGTTATATTGTTTTGAAAGAACAGAATCATCAGATGCGCTGAATACTTTTTGACCAATTAAATTAAGGATCTCAATTTTTACCGATGTTTCTCCGGCAACCGAATTTACATCTAAATTAAAACTGCCTTTATTGGGATTGGGATATAAACTGATTGTGCTTTTTGTATTTGAAGTAGAAATATTTTTCCCCGTAATAATCCCCACGATCGGTGTTTCCCACAAGCCCCGTCCGTATGTTCCGGCCAGTAATTTTTGTGAGGTATAATTTATTTCGAGTTCATCAATAATTACATTAGGTAATCCGGTATTAAATTGTTGCCAGCCGCTTAATGTATTATCGGTATAATAAACTCCCAGATCTGTTCCCACAAAAAGCGCATCGTTAATAGAACTGTTATCATATACAATACAGTTTGCAGGAATGGCAGGTAAACCTGTGGAAACATTGGTCCATGAAGTTCCGCCATTGCTTGTTTTAAAAACTTTTTGCCCGGTGTTATATCCCGAAAGTGTTACCCAAACCGCATTTGGATCAGTTGCAGAAACCGCCATTGCAGTTATAATATTTAAACCTACAGGTAAATTAGAGGTTATACTATTCCACGAAGTACCTCCATTATTTGTTGAATAAACTGAAAGCTCTGTTGAAGCATAAATATAATTAGGGTTTGATCTTGCAACTGCAAGTGCTGTTAAAAACGAACCGCCTGTGAGATTAGTGGAAATATTGTTCCAGGTATTGCCACCATCAATTGATTTCCCAACTTCTTGTCCACCAAAATAAAGTATGCTGCTGTTTGTAGGATGCATTATCATTGGCGATATCCATGCCCCGCCACCCGGGTTAATGCTATTAAGCGTAGACCCACCATTGGTTGATTTTTCAAAATTTCCATTTTGCCATGAGATGTAAACAATATTCGGATCATTGTAATCCACCAAACACTCGGTGCCATCACCTGTTTCAACAAAGATCCAGGTACCGCTTGTATATTTATTTGTACCATTATCCTGAGCACCCGCAAAAACAAGTGAAGGATTTGATGCGGAGCTTCCTATCCTATAGATCTGCGTAATTCCTAAGCCCGAAGTGTAATCTGTCCAGTTTCCACCATTATCAGTCGACATGTAAATTCCTCCATCATTACCGCTAAAAATATTATTTGTTGCCGGTACAAATTCCATCGCGTGATTATCCGCATGAATTGTACCAAGGGGATTGCTCCAGGTAGCGCCTCCATCTAATGTTAGAGCCATGTCAAACCCTGCCGCGTAAACTATATTTTCATTTATTGGCGAAACCGAAAGTACATCATCGTAATAACCATACAATGTTACCGGAGGCGCTGCAGTTGCCGACCACGAAACTCCTGCATTAATACTTTTGTAACAAGTACCAACCTCATCCATCGCGTAAATAACATTACTGTTTGCCGCAGTTGTTTCAATTGCCACACGTCCTACAAATAACGGAGACGTAGGAAGCACCGCCCATGTTGCACCGCCGTTAATAGATTTATAAATTTGATTTGAAGACGCGAAAATAATATTGGGATTATTTGGTTTGAATTCAATATCGTAAAATGTGCCTGCCTGAACCTGCGACCATGTAGTACCGCCATTAACCGTTCGGTTTATTCCGTTATTACCAACAGCAATAAGTGTATCGTGATTATTTGGATGAATTATTAAACGATTAATAATTTGATTTTGCCCAACATTATAATTTAATCCGGTTGAATTCCATGTTACACCACCATCGGTTGATTTCAATACACCGTTTGAATAAGAACCTCCCCAAAAAACAAAACCGGTTGTGTATCCGTACCCATCTCCGGTTGCAATGTACATGGTATTTGTTCCGCCCGGATTAATTGCAATATCGGCAATACTTAAATTTGGAAGATTGGTATTCATATCTGTCCAGTTATTTCCCTGATTGGTTGATTTCCATAAACCGCCGCCGGCAGCGCCTACCCACATTGTATTTGCATTTGTGGGATCAAATTTAATACAGTCAATTCTTCCAACACCGGGAATCCCGTTCAATGTACTTTGCGGGCCCAGTGAAGTCCAGCTTGCAGTTGGAACAGCTCGCGAAGTTTTATTTGCATTTTGTGCTCTTGATCGTAATGCTTCCCAGGTTGCATTGGCGTTTGTAAATTTACCTGTTGGATAAACCCTTGGCGCCATAAAAAATTCCCATCGCTTAAAGGCTTTGTAATCGTCATCTGAGTTCCATCCCGGCGGATGCGCTTTATAGTAATTATTGAACGCCGTTTGCAGATCGTAAAAATTGGGATCGGCTTTTTTAATTTCAGTGGTCCACTCTTGCGCAAAAGAAGATAAAGAAGAACAGAATACGATAAATAGAAATAATTTTTTGAATTTTTTCAAATAAATGATCTTTATACTTTGTTTCATACCAATTAATTTAAATCTAATATAGATAAAATCCCTTAAGTATCAAAACCAGAAGGGAGAGGGCGACATATCTTTGCTTACGGTTAAGTGCAGGGCTAAAGTTCTTGACAATAGTCTTTCTATAACTCCGCCTTTACCGCGTGTCGTCTTAGCTTTAGCGGTGGCGCAAGGGCGGAGTTATAAGATAATCGCAATAAACGGGCTTTAGCCCTGACAATGAACAAACGGAGATTTGTCGTAAACCCCAAAAGGAGAGGCCACATTTACATTCCATTAAATTGGAAGAAAAAAAATTCAGAATCAGCCGACAAGTTTATTCAGAACCTCGTTAACCGATCTTTCAATATCGTTCAGGTAATTTTGCGATGTTGGTTTTACAAATTTTTTTCCGGTTAACTTTTCATATAATTCTATGTAACGGCTGCTTATTTCATTTACCCATTCATCGCTCATTTCGGGGATCTGTTGCCCCTCTTTTCCCTGAAAACCATTTTCAATCAACCATCTTCTTACAAACTCTTTACTTAATTGTTTTTGCTCCTCGCCTTTTTTCTGTCTTTCCTCGTATCCATCTAAATAAAAATACCTGCTTGAGTCGGGCGTGTGGATCTCGTCCATGAGCGTAATTTCATCATTGAATAAACCAAATTCATATTTGGTATCCACAAGAATCAATCCCATTTTATTGGCAATTTCTTGTCCGCGTTTGTATAATGCCAAAGTATATTTTTCAAGCTGTTCGTATTGCTCTTTACTTACTATGCCTTGTTTAATTATTTCTTCTTTGCTTATATCTTCATCATGACCCTCACTTGCTTTTGTGGTGGGTGTAATGATCGGTGTTGGGAATTTATCATTCTCCTTTAAACCTTCCGGCAAATTAACACCACAAAGTGTTCGCAATCCGCTGCTGTAGGTTCTTGCAGCGTGCCCGGCAACATAACCTCTTACCACCATCTCCACTTTAAAAGGCACACACATTTTTCCAACGCTGACATTTGGATGCGGTG
>JANYBY010000415.1 GCA_025360565.1 Bacteroidota bacterium | reverse complement strand
CTCGGATGCAGCCTAGGCAAGAAAGCGTCGGCCGGATTTTTTATTTCGAAAACTTCTTTGGGATTATAATCAAGCGCCTTGCCTTGTTTGTAACGCAAATTACTATTCACGTTTTTATCGCCCAATATCTTTGTGGGTTCCTTTACATGCACTGTTCCGTGATCGGTTGTAATTACAATTTTAATTTTTTTATCGGCAAGCTGTTTAATAATATCCAATAGCGGTGAATGTTCAAACCAGCTGTAAGTAATGCTGCGATAGGCCGATTCATTTTCGGCTAATTCCCTTATCACTTCCATTTCTGTTCTCGCATGGCTAAGCATATCCACAAAATTGTAAACAATAATATTTAATTTATTTTGCAGTAAGGTGTGTAAGTTATCGGCCAGTTTTTTACCCGCGGCAAAATTGGTTATTTTGGTGTAACTCATTTTAATTTCTTTGCTCAGTTTTTCTTTTAACTGCGCTTGCATAAAAGCTTCCTCGTGTAAATTTTTTCCGCCCTCGTCCTCATCATTCGACCACATAGTGGGAAAACGTTTTTCCATTTCGGTTGGTAAAAGCCCGCTGAAAATGGCGTTACGCGCGTATTGTGTGGCTGTTGGCAAAATACCGTAATAAGATTCTTCACTTTCAACCTTATAATAATTCTGGATGATGGGTTGTATGGTTTTCCATTGATCCCAGCGTAAATTATCAATCAATATAAAAAATACGGGCTCCGGTTTATTCAACTCAGGCAAAAATTTATTTTTTATCAATGTATGACTCATGGTTGGTGGGTTTTGAGCCTTGCCGCTTAGCCATGAAACATAATTTTTTTCGATAAATTTAAAGAACTGCGTATTGGCATCCGACTTTTGCATTTTCAAAACATCCAGCATACTTTTATCCTGTAGCTTATCCATTTCCAATTCCCAGAAAACAATTTTTTTGTAAAGCTCCATCCAATCCTGCCAGGTTAAATTATCGTTGATCTGCATCCCAATGTTGCCAAATTCTTTTCTGTATTCGGTATTTGTTTTTTCGCTTACCAAGCGTTTATTATCAAGTGCTTTTTTTAATGAGAGTAAGATCTGATTTGGATTAACGGGCTTAATTAAATAATCGGCAATTTTACCGCCAATGGCATCATCCATTATATGCTCTTCCTCGCTTTTTGTGATCATTATCACCGGCAGATCATTATTAAGCTGTTTAATTTTAATAAGCGTTTGCAGGCCACTTAAACCAGGCATATTCTCATCCAGTAAAACAGCGTTTAAATTCCTGTCTTCTTTAACAATATCCAATGCCTCATCTCCACTTTTAGCAGTGATAACTTCGTACCCTTTGCCCTCAAGAAATAAAATGTGCGGTTTAAGCATATCAATTTCATCATCTGTCCACAATATTTTTAGTTTATCCATTTTGGTTCTGTTATACAGTAAATATACGCGATAAAGGTAAATTTAGTATGCGCGCAGAGGCTTTTTTTTGGTTTATTTAGGATTCAGGAAAAAACTTACAATTATCATATTTTTTTATCGAAAGAATTCCCTCTTAGATTTGCCACTGAATCAACCCATTTTTTTGACACTAATTTCACGAATTAACACAAGGCAGTGTTACATTAACACCAATCTTTGATAATATCTACCTATTAATTAGTGACTATTAGTGTAATTCGTGTCAAGATACCTCGAGGCTTTGCTGTGTGGTTATTCATTTTTGCTATCTTTACAAAGGAAAAAATGCAATGGCTTATAACAAACGTAAAATAATTAACGACCCTATTTATGGTTTTGTTACCCTGCCAAACGATATTATTTATGATCTGATAAATCATCCTTTTTTTCAGCGTTTGCGTCGTATAAAACAACTGGGCTTAACCAATTTGGTTTATCCGGGAGCTTTGCACACGCGATTTCATCATGCCATTGGTGCTATGCATTTAATGCAGGAGGCAATTTTAACCTTAAAGCAAAAAGAAATTGTAATCACAAAAGAAGAAGAGCAGGCCGCACTTATTGCAATTTTATTGCATGATGTTGGCCACGGGCCGTTTTCGCATTCGCTTGAACATAGTATTGTAAAAGGAATAAGTCATGAAACGATCAGTAGTTTTATTATGAACGCTTTGAATAAAGAGTTTAAAGGAAAACTTTCGCTGGCCATAAAAATTTTTAATAATAAATACAAAAAATATTTTTTACACCAATTGGTAAGTTCGCAATTGGATATGGATCGCCTGGATTATTTAAAGCGCGATAGTTTTTTTACAGGCGTTAGCGAAGGTGTAATAAGCAGCGACAGGATAATAAAAATGCTGAACGTAGTAAATAACGAATTGGTTGTTGAGAACAAAGCCATTTACAGCATTGAAAAGTTTTTGATCGCCCGCCGCTTAATGTATTGGCAGGTGTATTTGCATAAAACGGTTTTAAGCGCCGAAACTTTATTGGTAAATATTTTAAAACGGGCCAAAGAACTTTCGGCAAAAGGGGATGAGTTATTTGCTACTCCTGCATTGCAATTATTTTTAAAGAACAATTTTAGCAAGTTTGATTTTAAAAAGAAAAAAGATCTGCTCGAAAAATTTTGTATGTTGGACGATTACGATGTAATGGCCTCTATAAAAGTGTGGAGTGAGAGTAAGGATAAAATTCTTTCCATTCTCTGTCATAATTTATTGGAAAGGAAGTTGTATAAAATTGAATTACAAAATGCCCCGATTAGCGCCTCACATAAAAATAAATTAATTTTAAAGACTTGTAAGCTTTATAAGATCAGTGTGAAGGAAGCTGCCTATTTTGTTATTTCGGATACAGTTAATAATAGCGCTTACAACGCTAATTCATTCAACATAAATATTTTAATGGGTAATGGCCAAATAGTTGATGTGGCGCAGGCCAGCGACCAGCTTAACATTCAAAGCTTAAGTAAAACGGTTACCAAATATTATATTTGTTATCCGAAGGAGCTGGTTTGATTTTAAGCCGTTTTATTCTAATCTGAATGTCACGTCGAGTAGCCTGGATAGATTCGGGCGCGAGCGTATCGAGACGGAACAAGAAAGGTTCTCGATACGGCCAGACATAAATCACATGACCTACTCGAACTGACAGTGATAAGGATCGGGAAATTATTTTTCGGCGTAATAAATGGCTGCCACGCCCATGCTTAATGTTTTGTAGGAAGTGTTTTTGTAATTTAATTTATTTAAAATAGTTACAAAATTTTCGTTATTCGGAAAAGCCTTTACGCTTTCCATTAGATATGAATATGCGCGTTTATCTTTAGAAAAAATTCGGCCGATCAAGGGTGTGATGTATGAAAAATAAAAAGTATAAAATGCTTTTACAAATGCATTTTTCGGGTAAGAGAATTCAAGAATAACTAATTGCCCGCCCGGTTTTAAAACGCGAAGTAAATTAGTAAGGCCAATTTCGAGGTTTTGAAAATTACGTACGCCATAACCAATTACAATAGCGTCAAAGGTATTATCGCTGTACTCGATGGTCTCCGCATTACCGTATTCTAGGGTGATCATTTTTTCCAGACCTTTTTTAAGCACTTTTTCACGGCCCAGTTTCATCATGCCTTCGCTAATATCAACGCCAATTATTTTTTCGGGAGAAAGTACTGCGCACTCAATTGCAAAATCGGCGGTTCCTGTCGCAACATCAAGGAGCTGTTTGGGTTTTTTATCCGCAAGTAACTTAACGCATTTTTTTCGCCAGCCTTTTTGTGTTCCAAACGAAAGAAGAGTATTTAAAAAATCATAGCGATGTGAGATGTTGTCGAACATCTTCGCAATCTGCTCTTTTTTGGAATCAGAGTTGTTATATGGGGTTACTGTATCGTGTTTCATTTTTTTTAACACAGAGGCACTGAGTTTGGAGGCACAGGGTTATTTGGTTTAGTATCACTATTTGATTTGGGTTTTCATTTTTTAATACAGACCCTGAGTTTTGAGGCACAGAGTTTTTTTATTTTTCAAGGTCTCCGTTTACGCGCCTTCTTACACCATCTTTCAATAGTGGTGAATTAAAATTGATCAATAACCCAAGTTTTTTGCCTGAAAGTTTTAAATACGTCATCAATTGGGATTCATGAACAGGCAAAATTATTTCTATAGATTTTAACTCTAAAATTATTCTATTGCTTACTAAAACATCTATAATAAATTCCTTATCTAATTTTTCCCCTCTAAAAACGATCGGGATCTTAACCTGACTTTTTACTTCCAGACCTTTTTCTTTTAAAACCTTTATTAAACAGTATTCGTAAACAGATTCGATCAACCCTGGTCCGAGTTCTTTGTGAACCTCAATAGCAGATTCAATTATTAAGTGAGAAATAAAATTATATTCTTTTTCATTGATTGAAATTTCTTTATGATTTTCTGTTAGCATCTCTGTTATCTTTTTGTATTCCCTATAAAAAAATCTCTGTGCCCCTGTGTCTCTGTGTTCATTTCTACTTGACAAAGTCAAGTTTAAGCGCTTCTTCAAACAAAAGTGATTTATCTATAGGCGCAACACCTACTTGTTCGCACACAAGCCCGCCCGAAAGGTTGGCCAGTGCGGCGGTAATGTATTCCTTACATTCGAGGGCACGGCATAAAGCGGCTACACTTATAACAGTATCTCCTGCACCACTCACATCGGTAATACTTCTTAAGTGCGCTTCAATGTGTTCTTTTACTTTGCGTGAGTTGGTCAGTATTCCTTTTTCGGCTAATGTAACAAGCACTGTTTCTATTTTTTGTTTAACACGGTAACTGCTTATGGCTCTTTGCAATTCGCCAATATTTTCGCTGCCAATATCTAACTTAAGTCCTTCTTTTAATTCTTTTAAATTAGGTTTAAATAAACTTACACCTTTATACGAATGAAAATTTTTCTTTTTCGGATCAACACAGGTTGGAATGCCTTTTGCCTTTGCAAGCTCAACCACTTTGCTAATTAGTTTTTGTGTGAGTAATCCTTTATTGTAATCTTCAAAAATGATCACATCAATTTTATCGTGTTGAATGATGTAGGAGATCAGTGTTAACAATTGTTGCGTTTCTGAGGGATCGATCTCGGATTCAACTTCTTCATCTACTCTTAATAGTTGAGAATTATTTCCGATCACCCGGGTTTTTACGGTGGTGATTCTGTCGCGGCATTTTAAAATTCCTTTCTGACTTAATTTTTGTGTTTTTAAAAGATCTAAGAAAGCGAGGCCTTCGTAATCAACACCAACAACCGAACATAAAATGGGATTAGCGCCTAAAGCCTGAATGTTCAATGCCACGTTGGCAGCGCCGCCCAGCCTTCTTTCTTTTTTATCAACCGCAACAATGGGCACGGGGGCTTCGGGCGAAATGCGGCTCACTTTTCCCCACAAATAACTATCAATCATCACATCACCAATAATTAAAACATTTAAATTATTAAACGATTTAAAAATTTCGCGGATGTGCTCTTTTTTTACGTACAACTTTTTCATTTGGTTATGCGAATTTAATCATTTTTGACAAAATATAAAGCTGTTTTTGCCACAAAGGCTCTAAGACTCAAAGGTTCACAAATTAAGTCTTGATATAACATAACTCCCGATAGCTATCTAGGTATTGACAAAATACCAACGGGTCTTGTATCCCTTAAGTCTTGTGTCTTGCTTCCCGAAATTATTACTGTAGTTTCGCCAAAGCCTCTTTCATACGCTTTAAGGCTTCGGTTAATTTTTCTTCGTTGGTAGCGTAGGAGAAACGAATGTATTTATCATCGCCAAAAGCCGCGCCCGGAACCAAAGCCACGTGGGCAATGTCTAACAAAAATAACGAGAGGTCGGTGGCATTATTAATTGTATATTTTTCAAATTTTTTTCCAATGTAGGCGCTAATTTCGGGGTAAACATAAAAAGCACCCTGCGGTACGTTAGTTTTTAGGCCGGGAATGTCTTTCATTAATTTTAAAACAAGATCCCTTCTTTTTAAAAAGGCATCGCGCATGGGTTTAATGTAGGTTGCGTAATCAAGGCCCATGGCCACGTGCATGGCTCGTTGGGTAATGCTGCAAGTGGCTGAGGTAAATTGACCCTGCATTTTATCGCAAGCTTGGGCTATCCATTTTGGTGCGGCCATAATTCCGCCTCGCCATCCTGTCATTGCAAAACCTTTTGATACACCGTTAATGGTAATAACTCTATCCTTAATAAAATCAAACTGCGCAAAACTTTCGTGACCGCCAACAAAATTAATGTGTTCGTAAATTTCGTCGCTTAATATATACAGCTCTTCATGTTTACTCACCACCTCTGCAAGCGCTTTTAATTCGGCTTTTGTGTACACGCTACCCGTTGGGTTGCAAGGGGTGCTGAGTATAATCATTCGTGTTTTTGGCGTTATGGCGGCTTCTAATTGTTTGGCGGTTATTTTAAAATCGGCTTCAATGTTTGTATTAATAATTTTCGGAACACCTTCCGCTAGTTTCAAGATCTCTAAATAACTAACCCAAAAAGGGGAGGGAATAATTACTTCGTCTCCCTTATTAATTATACAAAGAACGGCATTGGCTATGCTTTGTTTGGCACCGGTAGAAACTACAATTTCATCGGGAGTATAAATTAAATTATTATCGCGTTTAAATTTTTCGCAAATGGCCTGGCGCAATTCTAAATAACCGGATACGTGCGTGTAATAACTAAAATTTTCGTCAATTGCTTTTTTAGCGGCATCTTTAATTATTTGCGGGGTTGTAAAATCGGGCTCGCCCAAACTTAAACTTATAATATCAATGCCTGCAGCCTTTAACTCACGGCTCTTGCGGGCCATGGCAATGGTTTGAGATTCGGAAATTTGATTTACTCTGTCGGAAAGATGAGGCATAAGAATATGGGTGAAACAAATCTAATTAAAAATAAATAGCCTCTCAGTTTATTTTACCTGATTTTTACTTTTTCAACCTGTATAACTTCTCTTGTGGCGGCATTATAGGCAAACACTACAACCGAAATGTGTTTATCTCTAAACGCAGTATCTAATGCGAAATTATTATAGGATAATTTTACAGAGTCGTTTGCTAAAGCAGGCGCCACCGTTAAATCAGCACCCCAAGAACCGTTAACAGCTCCCCTTAGAAGATGATCAAAAACATAACCGGTAACAAGGTCAGGATTTTTTGAATAATCGGTTTGATTTCCGATAACTCCATCTTCTGTTAACACCATAGATATTTTTGTAGCAGGCGAGAAGCCCGCCTTAAAAGTCGCTTTAATATCCGTATTTAATGCTCTTACAACGGTATCATAATGGGTTGTTACATCTAATCTTACAATAAACGGATCAGCCATTCCAAGTGCAACAGTGCTTCCCCAAGTATCTTTATGAACTAAAGAATAACCGGGATAAGCTTTTCTATTTACCATTCCATTAGGATTTCCTAAGGAACCGCTAATACCAAATCCTGAAGGACTGTCCCAATCAAAGCCTGCGGTGGTTGTGTAAGAAGCAGGATAATCGGGTAACTTAACTTTTGCAAAATCTCCTGAATGTACAGCAATCACAACTAATGAGGTAGTGTATATTGCTTCCAATGAAGCTGCAAGAACCGCTGCAGGCGGGCAGTTACCGCATTTATGACCTGTATAATCTTCTAAAAGAGTTTTATGATAATTACTGTAAGCACTATTAGATTTTGTAATAAAACTTGTACCCGCAACAGTAGGAGTAACATTTTCTTGCGGAATCTTTATTTTGTCACAAGAAATAATTGCCAAGGCAATTAGAGCTAAAGTTAGAATAAGCTTGTTTTTCATATTAACTATATTTACTATAAATATACTAAAAACTACTGGTAATTGAAATAGCCACGCCATTAGAAGCAGGAACAGTTCTGCACACCCCGCCTACACAAAAAATGCCTGCGCTTTGTTTGCCATAACTAAGGGAAATGCGGTGAGCATCTTTACTATACCCAAAAGTGCCCAAATAATAATGAATTTGCAGATTTTTATCGGGATTGCCGTAATTATACTGATCGTAAACAGCAAAAAACCAGTTACCGCTCGGAGTCCATTCTAATAAGGCGGTGGCCCAATTTCCTTTTGCAACAAGGTTAGAGTTGGTGATCATGTCTCCCGCTTCTGCAAAAAGCCCTTGGGTCTCTAAACGAATAGTGCCTGTTGATTTGTATTTAAAGGTAATATCGGCAACAACTATACTTGTTTTTAAAGCTTTATATCCCGCGTTATCAGAAGCGAATTGAACAATGTTGCGGTTGTAAAATTGATTGGCGTATACAAAAGTTCCTTTCCATTTTTTAGAGAACTTTTTATTGATCTCTACAAAAAAGTCGTGATAATAATTATCGCCTATGTCCTCATATTTTGTTTTATAAAAAGTTCTTGCTCCTGAACTATCACTTACCCCAATCTGTTTTAATCCGTTTGCCTGCGAGTAATTAAGTGTTACCTCGGTACCGTATTTGCCGCCTATTAACGAATTTTTTTTGAACTTATATTGCATTTCGGCCATAAAACCAATTTCGCCTTTTAACTGTGTGGCATAAGGATTCAGGGCCAGCATAGAGTAGGTGTGTTGTTTGGTGGTGGCAGGCAAATAATTAATTAATAACACCTGTAATGACGCATTCCTGTCACTGCGATAGCTCATGTTATCAATGCGCTTTCCTTGTAATAAAAACGAAAAGCCTTTGGTGGCATAAGAAGTGGTGGCGTATATAGCTTCGCCGACTTTATAATTAAATTTATTGTCTGATGACGGGTCGTTAATTTTATACGCGTACTCACCTAAAAAATTAAAGCCTTCTCTGATAATATTAACGCGACCGCCATAACATCCTACATTTAATGGTAAAACTAAATTCGGATCCACGTCTGCCTGATACTTACTTACAAAACTGCTTCCTAAAATTACTCTCAATTTTTTCTTACCCAAAACCGAATCAAATAATTCATTCAAATTAACTTCGGCATCGCCACCGCGAACTATTCCTTCTCCAACTGTAAAAAAAGAACGTTGTTTACCCATTAATCCTTTTAGTGTAATTCCTTTTTTAGGCATTGAAATAACCCTTATTCCGTCAATTGAATTATCGTATAACAAACCCGGCTCGTAATAAGCGCGCAACATTAAACCGCTGCCAAATTGTTCGTAAAAATTACCCACCGTAATGTCTAACAAATCTGTTCTATACCTTGCAAAACGGTTAACAATGCCCTGGCCTTTATACCTTGAATCAAAACCTTGTTTTACGTTATTATAGGCCTCGTACCTTGCGCCGGCCGAGAAATTACCTCTTTGATAATTTAAATTTGCAAATGCGTTTGAAAGATATTTTTCGGGCACTTTTGGAGCGCCTATTAAAGAATCGGGCTGGTAATATTGCCCATCGATCTGAAAATTTCCATGAATGGAACCCATGTCCACATGCTTTTCTTGTGGAGGAGTATCCTGAGCAAATGAATTAAAACCTATAAATAATAATGCAGCTAAAAAACCGCCTTTTTTTATTAATATTTTTGCCATAATCCTCACAAAAATAGAAGAATTTTTGATTAATCGCACTTATTTTGGGCGAAATTATGGGAATCTGTTAAGGTTGAATAAAGTGGTATGCTGCGCCAGGGACATGAAGGGCTTGGTTCTTTTGCCCGCCTTTTCGGCGAGGCAAAAAACCGCAGCGAAGCGGAGCCCGCAATGGCCCGCCCGGGCGCCCAAATAAAGAAATACTTTTGTAGACTAATGCTCTATCTTCTCGCCGGCAATAAGTTTTTTAATTTTGGCGTATAATTTATCGTCGTCGCCTGCCGAAAAACCCGTGTGCGAATCAACAATGTTTCCTTTACCGTCAATTAAAAAAGTTTGAGGAGGCATGTTCACATTCATGGCGCGTTTAAAATCCGAATTTTCGTCAAGATAAATTTCGTATTCCCATCCTTTTGTTTTTACGATCGGCGAAACTTTTGCGGTGCTTCTTGCATCATCAATACTAATTGCAATTAATTTTACGCCTGTTTCTTTAACCCAATCGGCGTAATTTTCGTTAATAGCGTCTAACTCCGCAATGCAAGGTTTGCACCAGCTTGCCCAAAAACTAATAACAATTGGTTTACCGTTATTTGAAAAAGTGCTTGAGTTAACTTTTGTGCCATCTAATTTTTTTAGCGTAGTGGCAGGAATTTTATCTCCATCGCCGGCAAAAGAATTAAATGTGAAGGCAGTTAAAAGTAATAATGCTAAGGATAGGTTTTTCATATGGTTTTTTTATTTGTTTTTTAATTGTCATATGGAATACGCCATGTGTTTTGTTTTTGTACTGTTTGAGGCATGGCTATTTCATATTATAGGTTTTATGTTTATAAAGGAATACAATATTTGAGCCATAAAAATAAGAAAAATAAATTTAATACTGATTTTAACAGATTTTAGGAAGATGGAACCTGCCTGCCGGCAGGCAGGCGCAGATGACGCGGATAATTATGATTAAAGATGATTTTTAATGATGATAATTATATTCGAATTAAATCCTATTAACAGATTTTGAGAGGGTTGAAAGCAGATGAAGTTTATTTTACATGATTTTCGCAGACAACCGTTTGGAAATTTGACCCCGATTTAAGAGAAAAATCTTATTTGATCATAACAATCTGTGGTATCTGCGTTCTATTCTATTATTAAACATTAACATTTGCTTTTATATAATTCATTTTAAAATTTAGTAGTTTCGGTATCCAAATGAAAAAATTAACACTCATACTGATCTTATTGCTGAGCAATTTTATTTTTATTGCTCAAAAAAAAGCGGGAAAGGCGCTTAAAAAAGATTCGCTTGTGTGGCATACCGACTTGGTAAAAACCAACGAAATTTCGATAAAAACAAAAAAGCCGATCTTCGCTTTTTTTACCGGCAGCGATTGGTGCGGCTGGTGTATTAAATTACAAAAAGATGTTTTTGCCAAACCCGAATTTGTAAAATGGGCCAACAAAAATGTGACCTTAATTGAACTTGATTTTCCGAGGGCCAAACAATTGAGTCCGGAATTACAACAGCAAAATAATAGTTTGCAGCAAACATTTGGCGTAAGTGGATTTCCTACAGTTTGGATCTTTAATATGACAAAAGATAGCGCAACACAAAAATATAATATCATTCCTTTTGGTTCATTGGGTTATCCGGTGGGATCGGTGCCCGGGAAAGAGCAGATCAGGTTTTTGCGTAATGCCGACTCGATCATGAAACATGGGGTGAAAAAATAAGTAAAATTTAGAAGTCAAAAGTAAAAAGGCGAACCGTCATTCCTTTCCACACAAACGAACCGTCTTTGCGAGGTACGAGGATAGCGTTCTTGATAGAAGTTTACATTGAGACACACATTTGTTTAGAACGGATCCCTCCTTCGTCGGGATGACGGTTCGTTTGTTAAAGCCCCAGCTCCTTGGCGTGCGTCGACGATTTTTGAGGATCGGTGCCTTCTCCGGCATATCAGTCATCCCGACACAGGAGGGATCTTTTGTGCTATGAAAAAGATCCCTCGTTCCTCGGGATGACGGTTGTTAACTAAAGCCACAGTTCTTTGGCGTTCGCGGAAGATTTTCGCAGGTAAAAGAGCATAATTTATCATAACCATCTGCGTTATCTGCGTTCTATTACAGCCCCAGCTCCTTGGCGTGCGCGGAAGATTTTTGCGGGTTCCAGGGGTCTTCGTACGATTTTTTGAAAAAGAATTCTTGTGTGTAGGCCACAGATCTTACCAACCGTAAATAGAATCCGAAATAAAAGACCATGCACGGAATGTAAACTAAAAAATAACCAACGGATTCGTTTTTTCTATTCCTGAACAAAGAAAAGAGAATAAATTTTAAATAATTGGTAGTGGTATAAAGTAAAATATTGAAGGTGAAAATAAATTTAAGTTGATTTAAATAATGCAGCAAAAGATCGAAAATATAAACCCACCATTTTAAATTTAAAACGAGGTTGTAAGTAATATTTTCTAAAGATGAAAAAAAGTTTGAGAAACTGAATTTGGCGTTTGGCACAAAAACATCGCGGTGTTTGCGGAGCCTGAAACGGATAATGGATTTATCCCATCGCAAACGCTGGTTCATTAATTTTTTAAACGTATTGGGCACATTAGTTTGGCACACCGCATCGGGTTCAAAAGCGATCTTATAACCGAGCTTTCGTAATTTAACGGTAATGTCGCCATCAAGCCCGGGGCCTATATCCCAGCCGCCCACACGATCTAGCGCCTCTTTTAAGAATGCACCGAATGCGCCCGAAACAACACGGTAAATACCGAGGTAACTTGTAGTAATACGGCCTGCCGAAATGGTGTCGGCATATTCAATTGCCTGGAGAGTGGTGCATAGATTATCTTTGTAATTTCTAACAAAAACATTTCCGCCAACCGCGCCAATATTTTGGTTGGTATAAAAAGGGATCACAATTTTTTCAACGGCATCGTTATCATAACTGCAATCGGCATCAAGGTGAATAATTATTTTTCCTTTTGAATAACGGTAACCTAAATTAGCGGCCGATGCTTTTCCGCCGCGTACATCGTTACGGATAAATAAATTTATTAAACCCGCTTTTTGTAATCCTTTACAAATAGATTCGGTGTCATCATCCGAGCCATCGTCAATTACAATGAGTTCAAAGTTCTTATAAGTTTGTTCTTTTAAAGAAATAATAAGTTTGTAAATATGTTTGCCTTCGTTTTTGCCCGGCACAATGATTGAAATGAGCGGCCGCTCAATGTACAATCGAATTCTGGCATCGAGCAATTTAAGTTTGCGTTTTGGCTCATTTAATTTCCAGATAATGAGTACAATTAATTCGAATAAAAAAAAACGGATAAACTCAAAGAACACAAAAAACCAAAACACCCTTACTAATTTTAAAGGGCCAACGGTAAAAATGTAATTAAAAAAATTGTCAATTGCCTCAATCATGCGACTCAACAAGAAATTTAATGAGTTCTTTCATTTGTTTTTCAAAAGAAATTTCCCTTTGCAGAGGTTCAACTTTAAATTCGGTGTGCAGATCAAACTTATCAAAATTGTTATTTACGAGTTCCTTTAATTTATCGCTCATTTTTGTAAGGTAATAATTCGCGGTGGCCAGTTCAGTATCAAGGATACAGATAAATATCATTGAAGGATTGGTGACATTAATAAAATCGGTTGTGCGAATATTTTCCCTAATAATATGAACCATTTCGGTTAAAAATACTTTTTCTTTTATTTTTCCGAGTTTACGGGTAAGGTCAAAAATGTTTTCGAGGTGAAGTGCGGCAATGTTGGCTTTTAAAGAAGCATTACTTTTCATTCGTTCATTTTCGTAATGCATCATAGTGTGGAAAGTGTTTGAGTTCACAGAGCCAAAGATCTCGTCTTCCTTTTCAGACATTTGCCCCATAATGCCGGATGTTGCGGCGAACCTTCCTTTTTTTGTGAGTTTGTATGAATTAATATTTTTTGAAAGTAAATACTGCACATCGCCATCGTGTTTGCAGTGTACGCATTTTGCTTTTACTAAATAATCCTGAAAAACCTCGTCGCAGTTCTGACAGTGATTAATTAACGAGGGTTTATCGTAATCCACGCCAATATGCCTTAAGTTCTTTGAACATTTTGGGCATGACATATTGGTATCAATTGTATTTCTGAAATCAGAAATAGGGCCAATGTATCCGCACGGAAAGTGGTGAACCAGATCCTGTGATTTCATGTTTGATGAATCGCAAGTAGGGCAAACCTCGCGAAAGCTTAAGTGGCCTGCTTTACAGCTGTTGCAAAAATACGCGCGATCAACAAAATCGGGCCAAATTAAATTTTCACTTTCGGCCCAGGTTAAAATTTCCAGAACCCTAAATTCTTCAAAGGAATCAAAATTTACAGAAACAATAGGGTAGGTGTATCCGATAGAAGAATATACATATGGAAAAGGTTTAATGTTTCTTGTTTCGCGGGTATAAAGAAAGCTCACGATCTTTTTAAAAAGTTGTATCTCAAAGGTTACGCCTGGCTCATGATCCAAATGTGTTATTCTGGTTTCAATCTCGTGTACCTCGTTACTTTTTTCAGGAATTTGTTCGGCCGAAAGAATTACTCCATCGTGCAGTTCTTCAATAAAAGGATCGTTGAGTACTTTGTAATTAATTAAAAAAATGGGTTTTAAATAATAATTGTGGTTACTGTGCGACCTGAATTTTTTAAGAATGGTTCTCGTAAAATCAACATCTGTACCATCTAAAATAATTGCATTATAATCTATCAAATGCTCTATTTTTAATGAACTTTCATGTTCAAGCATGTAAAAAGTAAGGTCGTTATGTTTTAAAACATTCTCGCCGGTTTCGAATTTATTTTGCTTTAAAACTTCCATTAATATTTAAATTTTGTAATCTCAACACTCATTTTATTAAAAATAAGCCACTTTTCTCTATCCTCTTCTTTTTCGGGATAAATATCGCCGGCAATGGTTCGGGTGGTTGGTTCATATTTAGCCTGAAATTCATCGGGCATTTGATAGGTAGCAATGTAAAAACGTTTAAGTACGCCGGTGCTCTTTGATCCATCGGGAAATTCAAGAATAAATTTATCGCCTTTGGCAAAATAACGAAGGTCTTTTTGTTCGAAGAACGCTTTAATGTAGGCCGGGAACCCTCGGTGGATATTTAAAATTTCTTCGGACTTTAAAGCGGTTTCAGTTGGTTTAATAAAAATTCGCGTAATAATACCACCCATTGGCGACCTAAAATATTTTTCGTGTGTGAGCAACTCATCAGTAAAAAATAATTTATTGATATGAAGTTTGCTAATGTCCGTCATGCCGCCTTTACCGTTGTGTTTAATTTCTTTGGTTGAGGAATTTGTACGGTTAGCAGGCAACGGCACTATGGTATTCATTAATTCCCTATACGATCCGTTCTCTTCTTCCAACTGACCGTTCTCGTTCTTTAATTTTAATATTTCGGTTTGTATAACATCTAATCGCGCTTTTGGTAACACATCTAATATAACTTCGTTTGTTAAGCGTTTAATTTCATTTTGATAATCTTTTATAATTCGGTTGTTCTCTCTTATTTTGGTGCCATTCACTTGAACCGATTTTTTTAAACTGTGCAATTCTTTTAAATGCCAAAGGTCGCGCGATTCGCCTTGCGCGTTGGCAATAATATCTGAATTGAGGGTGGAGTTGGAACTTTGATCCTGATCAAGATCCAAGGCGTATGAGAATAAAGTGTCGTTAAGGCCCACGCTATCCCCTTCGGCTACGTAAAAATCAATCAACCTGGCATCATCTGTTAAACGTACTTTTGTACTTTCTATAATAACATGGCCATTTGCGTGAATAAAAAATAATTTATTAATTGTATAGTAAATTATGAGAATAACAAAAATAGCCAATAAGCCAATGTAAATAAGCTTATCCCAGTTCTTTCCTTTCCGGGCATGTTTCTCATTAACAATTCTTATTAACGATTTATTTCTTTGAAAGCTTATACTTTTCATTTATCGTTTTTGTTTTAGGTGATGAAGTGAATCTTATTCTACTTCATCGTTTATCTTTTACTTGCACACTTTTTTTATCCAACTCATACATGCTTTCCAGATCGTGGTATGCTCTGTTCTTTATACCCAATGTTTCAAACAATTTTTCCATTTTATCGCGCGACTCAAAATCTTTTGCTCTTAATGCGAGTACGATCTTAGATCTATCCGTTTTAACTTCCTCTTCTGTTTTTCGGTTGATAAAATCTGGGCCCACATTTTCGTACGCCATTAAATAAACATAATCACACTTGGCGAAAATGGGGCTGAGTATATTTTCAGGATAATTTAACGGGATAGAAACCGATAATTTGAGCCCGTTTGCTTTTGCAAATTTTGAAGACTCGTCAAGCAACAAAAGGTATTGAGAAAAATACTTGTCTTTATTTTCTTTAAAATCATCGAGTGCCTGTGGTTCAATATCTAAATGAATTCCGTAAATATTCGTGAGGGTAATATTTTGTTTTATGCTGTCGAGCGTTGGCAATATGCTTTTGCCCAATAATTTATTTTGACCTATCATTAAATGAACTTTATTGGCGGCTGAATTTTTTATCAGATCTTTCAGTTCATTTATATAAGCTTTATCATTTCGATACGAAACAACAACATCGGTAAACGCGTTTAATTTTATGTATTCGCTGATAAACGAAACGCTGTGTTCTTTAAACGATTTGCTCCAAATGTAAATTGATTTGCTTGGGTTGGGAGGAAGTGAGCCGGCGTAATCGGACATGTTAATTGGTTTAATAACAGTATTTATATCAAGTGTTGGCACTTTTTCGCAAATATTCAATAGGGTACCGTAAAGCTGTTGGTGAAGATCTAAAAGCTCAATGGAGTTTGACCAATAATCGTCTAAAATATAAATGGCGGTGTTTGGGTTGAACTCAACACTGCTCAATTTTTGTTTAGCTTTTTCGGTTCTTAAAAGTTCTTCAAACAATTTTCTTTTTTCAAGTAAGGCAAAATACTGCTTTAATTTATACCGGTATTCGTACAATAAATTAAGAATAAAATATTCGGTGTTAGCGCTTTCGTTCACCGCGCTCGAATTGTTGGATTGAAACGATTTTAATTTGTAATTAATATCATCAATCTCGTTTTTTTCTTTTGTACTTACAGTTAAAGGGGCGCTAAAGTTAAGGCCAAGTGAAATAAAGCTTCGGTTGGGAACGCCTTTGTTATAAA
>JANYBY010000410.1 GCA_025360565.1 Bacteroidota bacterium | reverse complement strand
GTAATTATCTATGTCCATTGTTTCACCGTTACATTTTACTGTAAGATCGTTTGGATGATCAACCAGAAAAAACGCTTTTTTTCCGCCGTAATTCAAAGTATAACAGCTTGTTAATAATAAAGGAAGAACTAAAAAAAGTGTAAGTGTTTTTTTCATAATTATTTTATTTAAATCAAATATATGAAAAAAACTTAAAGTGCAAGAAAAGAGGCTTACTTCACCACAACCACTTTCTTCCGTATCACCGTGTTATCAATTTTTATTTCCATAAAATAAATCCCGGCGTTTAAATTCTCGATCGCTGTTTCCTTATTATTTTCTAAAATTAAATTCTCAATTTCTTTTCCTTCTAAATTAAATATTTTAATTCTTCCACTTTTTTGATTTTCGTTTTTAATATAAAATGTGGAATTGGTTGGATTTGGATACAAGGAGATCAGATCCTCATTTAACTCATACGTTTTTATTCCTATCGGCACCGCCGGAACAACGCTTACCGTTACTATTGACTGATCGGCGCCAATAGACCGATAAACACTGTAAGAAGAGCAAGTCATAGAAGAAGTATTGCATGAAACTGTTACCGTTAAACACATGGTATGCGTGCCTGCTGCTGAATAGGTGTGCACAGGATACATTGTATTATCGTAATTCAGATCGCCCCAGTTCCATAATACACCGGTTACATTTCCATAATACGCGGGAATGGCATACCAGTTTTGCGGCACACCACTGGGAACAAGCGACCAATTTGAATTTGGCGTACAGGATACCGTTGTAATATTGATCGTATAAGTAACACTGCAATTTGGCGAACTTGTATTTAAGGTAACATTGTGTATGCCCCCGTTTGAATACGTATGTGCGGTAACATTACCTGTGCCGCTTGTAACGTCGCCAAAATTCCAATTTAAATTCGTTGCCAGTGTTGTACCTGTTGATGTGCTTGTAAAATTTACGAGTCCCGAAGGATACAAACTATAAGTAAAATTTGCCGACACCGGACTTTGCAAAACAGGCACTTGTAACATTGAAATACAATTGTTACCATAATCATGAACACAAATAGACCAGGTTCCTACAAGCGCCGTAATAGTTGATGTTATTGCGCCCCAAGGCGGAGCCGAATATGTTACTCCCGGCGCAAACATGGTGTAGCCAAGGGCTGTGGCGGGGGTTTGAGTGGATACAGGATTAACGAGATTAAGCGTAGTTTGATTTCCAGGTGTGCAGCCCACCGAAAAATTAGTACTGCTGGTTACATTAAATGCAGGAAAATTATTTACAGATGTAATTGTAAAGTTTGTGTTTGAAATGCATCCGTTCACCAAGTCGGTTGTCAATAATGTGTAAACACCCGGTGAAAGCGAAGCGGATAAGATACTCGTTGTATTATTTGAAGATGCTATGGGAACCCCGCTTGGCAAAGGATTTAAAGGACTGTACCAATCGTGTCGAACGGTTATTGTTGGATTGCTAACCGAGCCTGTAAACGAAACCAAATTACTTGCGCAGGTAACACTTTGTGTTGCGGGTGTAACTGTATTGGTAGGTAAAAATGCATTTATGTAAATGGAAAAAGTTTGCATAACCGTGCAGCTTGTAACAGCATCGGTTGCTATTACAGTATAAGTGCCCGATTGTGAAACAGTGGCGGTAGTTGCGGCAGAGGTAAACGTAGGACCCGACCAAAAATAAGTTACCGCGTTGGTATTGTTGTGCACCGTTTGCAAAGCAATAGGATTAATATTTGCGCAGGTTATGGTATAAGAACCGCTAACGCTTGAAACCGTAAAGTTCCAGGGGCATTGGGCTTTTTGTTGAAGAATAAAAAATAAAAAACTTAGAGTAAATAATTTTTTCATACGTTGTTAATTTTTTTGAATTGCCATATGGAATAACCAGTTTGTTTTTATTTGCATTTTAGCAAACATGGTTATTTCATGTTTGGGTTTTAACCAAAGCTATTAAAAAAAATTAAAGGTGGTGAACAAGGTTTGTGCGAATTTTCAACAATCGTTATACCGGATAATAGACCTTCAAGGTTTTACCAACTGCCATGAGACCTTCAAGGTTTTTATTGAATATTCACGAAAACCTTGAAGGTCTAACCAAGGAAGCAAACCTTGAAGGTCTCTCACCTAATTTAGCACCACCACTTTTTTTCTAGTGATCGTGTTCTCTATTCTGATTTCCACAAAGTAAATTCCCGGCATTAAGTTTTCAATTTTTGTTTCTGATGATTGACCGGCGGTGGCTGAGCATGTCGAAGCCCCGGCGTTCAGGATCAAACTCTCAATTTCTTTTCCTTCAACATTAATTATTTTCAGAGTACCGCTTTTTTGCGAAGTGTTTTTAATGTAGAAGGTGGAGTTTGTTGGATTGGGGTATAATTTAATACCATAATTTTCACTATCCATCTTTGGTAAACCGATCACAATTTGTTTCACAACATTTACAGTTAGCATTAATTCATCCGCATTAATTGTTCTATAAATATTATAACTTGAACATGTGGATGATGAATTTGCACACGATACTGTAACGCTTAAGCAAATACTATAAACGCCTGCGGCAGAATAAGTATGCGAAGTAAATAATGTATTTGACGTATTTCCATCTCCCCAATTCCACAAGGCATTTGTAACATTTCCAAAATAGGCGGGTGATGCCAACCATAATTGTGGAGTACCACTATACGCTAAACTAAAATTGGAATTTGCAGTGCAAGGTATTCCGGTTACATTTACCGGTGAAGAGGCGCTACACCCATTACCGCTGTTAATTGTATAACTAACATTGTGAATGCCTCCATTCGTGTACACATGCGAAGTCGCAGACCCTGTTCCTATTGATAGATCCCCAAAATCCCAGATAAAACTTGTTCCCGGACCAATTCCGGTGGCGGTGCTTTGAAAATTAACTAAACCGCCAAAACCTATTGTATAAGAAAAACCCGGTGATGTCATGAAATTTTGACTTATAATAATTACCGAAGTATTATAACACGCCGTCACCGTATTTGTAGCAACAATGGTGTAATTAGCATACACCAGGGAATTAGTACTGGAAGGTGGTCCACT
>JANYBY010000092.1 GCA_025360565.1 Bacteroidota bacterium | reverse complement strand
AGTACTTGTGCAACTGGCCTGCGTTGTGGTAGGTGTCGCTGTTAACGCTTGACCGATCGGTAAAAATGAAATGAAGGTGCTCGACACAGGGCCCGTTTGGCCTACTGCACCTTGCGTGGCGCCGTTAGATGTCATTTCGGTAACTGAAGTAGATTGCGAATTTCCGTTTAAGCCGCCGAAAACAGTTGGTACCGGCCCTATTGAGAGAGCCGCAAATCCGCCGCCGCCGCCGCCGCCCGCGCCTTCACTTTCGTTTACAATAGGTAATTGATTTCCGCCGTTTCCGCCATTTGCATTTACAACTTGTGTACCAACCATTGCCCCGGTTTTTACAACTATGCTACCGCCTGCACCGCCGCCACTGCTTGCATCATTATTTCCTAACATGGAATTGCCTCCAAAATTTCCGTTTGAAATAATGTTTCCGTTACCTGTAATTCCGGTTGTTGCAATTAAATAAACTATTCCGCCGCCATTTGCGCCGGGAGGAGTGCAATTATTATTTGCATCGCCTGCACCTCCACCGCCGCCAAAATATATTCTTGATTCCGCATTAATATTTATCAAGGGCCTTCCGCCTCGTCCGCCAACTTCTCGCCTGTTATCTCCACCCCAACCCGCATTGCCGGGAGCCAGAGTTAATGCGTCCTGGTTTGTTGAGCCGTAACTATATCCTCCTCGACCACCGCCTGATGAATTTGTAAGTGCGTTTCCATTTGCAATATATGCAGGATCGAGTGCCCATGCGGCTAACGGGTTATTTGGGTTAACTATCATTATTCCATGACCCGACCAAACGTTTCCACTATTTCCATTGGCTCCTCCACCCGCGGCTGAATTATGCGTAACACCGCCACCGCCACCGTTTGCCGCGGCACCTCTACAAAACCTTCCACCGTTAGCATCATAATCGGTTTGATATCCGAAAATACTTTCTCCTTTTTCTCCTCCATCGGTTGTAAGTCCGGACGCAAAAGAGGAAACGCCAAAGCTGTAACTATTATCATCCAATGCACCTCCTCTAAAACCAAAACCCGATGCGGAAATAGTTCCATTATTAATAATACTTGTTGCATGTAAAACAACCAAACCTCCAAAACGATAAGGTGTGCCCGCAATTACTGTATCCTTCCAATCCTTTGCGATCACACTTGCTCCGCTATTAATTGTAAGTGTAGTGTATAGCGGAACCTTTACTGCCTGCACCCTGCCGGCCGTTGCGTATGAATTTGTAAATGTAGTTTGTGTGGTAATTGTGTTTCCGTTTACGGTTGCTACATATTTAAACTCGTAGAAACCCGCGCTGTTGTAGGTTAAAATATTTCCGTATGATGAGGTGTTAGAGCCATCAATAGTACAGCCTTGCGCTTGATAAACCATTATCAGATCACCGGGGCACAACGAAAACCCTGGGCCGCTGCTCAGCAACAAAGTATTGCTGCCCGATGCAATATCAGATGCGATAGGACAGTATTTATTTAATATTTGGTTAGCCGAGCCGGCTGTGTAAGCCCCGTTTTTACCGGGCTGCGCGAAGGAAGCATAATTTAAAAGTAGTATTGCTGTAAGTGTAAAAAATTTGTTCATTGTTCTTTTATTTTAATAAATGGAAATTCATATTTCCTTCCTGAATTTTTTCGAGAAACTAAAAATAAGAAAATAATCGGAATAATTCAAAACCAAATTATATTCATTATTCAATCGTTACAAATTCACATAAAAAAATCCGTAACTTTACAAATCTAAATGTCGTTTGAACTTACATCGGAATATCAGCCAACGGGTGATCAGCCTGAAGCAATAAGGCAACTGGTAGCAGGAATTAACAATAACTCCAAACACCAGGTTTTACTGGGGGTTACGGGATCCGGCAAAACATTTACCGTTGCTAATGTTATTCAGCAAACAAATAAACCCACTTTAATTTTAAGTCATAATAAAACATTAGCGGCTCAGCTTTACAGCGAATTCAAGCAGTTTTTTCCAAATAGCGCGGTGGAATATTTTGTGAGTTATTACGATTATTATCAGCCCGAAGCTTTTGTGCCGTCGAGCGGAACCTATATTGAAAAAGATCTTGCCATTAACGAAGAAATTGAAAAACTCCGCTTAAGCACCACCTCTACACTGCTTTCGGGAAGAAGAGATGTAATTGTTGTAAGTTCGGTTAGTTGTATTTATGGTATTGGAAACCCGACCGATTTTAAAAAAAATATAATCTCTATTGCGAAAGGACAACTTATTTCACGCAATAAATTATTGCATCAATTTGTTGGCTCGCTGTATTCAAGAACCACCGGCGATTTTACCCGCGCCACTTTCAGAGTAAAAGGCGATACAGTTGATCTGAACTTACCTTACGCGGATTATTGCGTGCGTATTGTTTTTTTTGGTGATGAAATTGAAAGCATTGAAACATTTGACAGCGCTAACAATCATGTGTTGCAAAAATTTAACGAGTACACCATTTATCCGGCAAATATTTTTGTTACCGA
>JANYBY010000351.1 GCA_025360565.1 Bacteroidota bacterium | reverse complement strand
TGAATTTTTCTTTTTTTGTAGAGGGTTAATAACATTTCCAAAGTTCCAAACTTTGGAAATGTTCCAAAACTTTGGCAAAGTTTCACTTCAACACCCCAATATCTTTCCCGATCTGGGTAAAATATTTTTTTACGGCATCAGCAGTTGTGTTGTCGTTGGTAGCTCTTATGTAAGTATCGGTTAAAGTCATAATGTTTTGATGATAAAATTTTTTCATTTCATCAACTGTCATTTCTTTTGTCCACAAATCTATCCTGAGGGTATTGTTCTCTTTGGCATCCCATAGGGCAACCATTACGCTTTTGCATTCGCTTTTTTCGCCCGAATCAGGGGCATCCCATTCAATTTTTAAGGGTAAATGGTTTTCGTCAACTGTTACTCTAAAAGTTATTTCTGTTGTTTTCATTTAATATTTCTTGTTTCTTGTTCCAGGTTTTTTGTTTCGTGTTTGTATGAAGTTTCAAATCCCTCTTCCGGGTTTTGCCTCTAAAGTCCTTCCCTTTGGGAAGGATTTAGGATGGGCCTACTCCTCCAATATCTTAAATTCAACCCGCCTGTTTTGCGCGTATTCAATTTCCGTACAGGGTACATTGTTACCGCATTTATTCAATGGTTTTGCTTCTCCGTAACCGATTGAGATCAGCCTCGACTCATCAATGCCGGCTGCTGCTACATACAACCTTACTGTTTTAGCACGCATTTGACTCAATTTTAAATTATCCGCATCCATCCCTTTACTATCGGTATGCGCACTTAATTCGAGCTTAATTTTTTTGTTGGCATTTAAAACCAATATAACTTTATCTAAAATCTCTTTTGCTTGGGGCAGAAGATCGTACTTATTGTTATCGAATAAAATATTTTCAATAATGGTATTATTGGTAACAGTAGATTTTTTGCCCTCGTACAATTCAAGCCACGGATCCTCAATTTCAATTTCTTTTAGTTTGCTCATGTCAATAGGAATTGGTTTATAAATAAACTTCGAACCTTTTTCATGGGTCATAATTTTCATCAGATTATCATCGTTACTGTAGATCAAAATATTATTAAATACATCTAAAATATTATTAGAGTTTTCGGCACTTAAATAAAAACGTTTTAAGAATGGAAGATACTTAAAGCGAAAGGTCCCAAAGTCGTCGGTTAGCGCACTGTCAATTACCATATAGGTATCGCTTAATAATAATATTTTCAGTTTTCCAATAGGGTTATTGGTATTATCGCCGAATAATTTAGCTTTTACGTTCATTTTCATTTCTTCATCGGCAATAGAAATGTCGTTAAACGTTGTGTTGTAATCGGTTTTTATTTTTAGTGATCGTCTTCCCGCGGCAAGTGTATCCAAATTAGCCACGAGCTTATCGTCCTTATTTAAAAAGTCTATTTTTTCGCCAGGGCCCGCTTCTTTCGCATCAATCCCAACAAAATACTGATGGTCGGGTTTTATATCTTCAAATACAAAAGTACCAATTACATTGGTGGTAGTTTTTCTGATAACAGTATTTTTTTTGTTAGAGAGGTAAACGGTTTTGTTGGCATAAAACTTTTTTGAATTGTTTGATGCAAGAATTAATTTTCCGCCAATATTGGTGGTATAATAATTGTCAATTAAATTTTTAGCCTGCTCATCGGTTAAACTTATTTCGCAAATATTATTTACGCATTTAGCGCTGCTTACCTGTTTATCTTTACTGCTAAAAACACTCACCATACCGTTGTTAAGGTCGCTTTCTTTCGATTCAATTTTTATTTTTCCGAATTCAGAAAACTTTACACCGGTAAATGTAAAGGCTCCAAACCGGTTTGTTTTTGTGCTTTTAACGGGTTGGCCTTTTTTATTACACAACACAACAGTTTTGTTTATCAAGTGTAATTTAATATCGTTATTTAATACGGCTCGGCCGGCAATTACAACGGGTAATTCGGCTTGTTTGGCTGCGCTTGCGTTCTCATCAATAAATACTTTTCCTTTAATGATCTTTTTATCGAACGCGGTACGGTACGCGGTATCTTCAACCATTTTTGTTTCGCCATCAAAAATTATTTTCGAGAATGGCCTCGAAAAAATGGTCGTGTCCACATCCTCATCATCTTTGTAATAGAACGGCACATTTAATTCATGTGTCATTAAATACGAAAATTTTTCTTCCGGAATATTATTAGCGATAATTTCTAAAAACATAACCGGACAATTCGGGTTCTGAAAATAAATACGAAATATTTTGCCGAAGTTTAATTTTAGTTTAAAGTCTCCCGAATTTTTTGTGTTCAAGGCTTGTATTTGCTTACTGTCATCGCGAACAGTTATATATGTATTGGTTAACTTTTCGTTATTGATCTGGTTGTGGCCAATAACCATGATCTGCGCCCGAATTAAACCGCAAAATAAACTAAACGCGGCTATTAATATTGATCTTTGTGAAAACATAAGTGTTTAAATTTATCCTTTTTTTATAACTATAAAAACTTAGTTAAGGTATTCTTTTATGTTTTTTATCAGCTCTTTATTAAGCCCTGCTTTGTATTTTTTTATTGTAATAACCAGTTTTTTTGGCGAATCTAATTTTTGAATACCCGTAATATATCTTTCATCAATATGGCTTAAGTATTTGGCTGTTATATTATTTTCATAAGCTCTGCCTCTTGATCGGATATTTTTTTGCAGGTTCTTAACCGACGTTTTTAAATAAATAATAAGATCCGGTTTTGGTAATTGTAAACTAATGGCGGCAAAGTGTTTTTTAAAGAACAAAAAATCTTTTTTATTCAGGTTTAATTCGGCAAACCATAAACATTTATTAAAACTGTAATCGCTTACAAGTAATTTGGTTTGTTTGGCAAACGCGTTTTTGAGCTGGGTATAACGGTTCAATAAAAAACTGTATTCAAGCGGAAATGCATAACCCCGGGGATCTTTATAAAACAGGGGCAATAGGTCGTTTTTCTCGAATTGCTCAGGTATAAATTTACCATTTAATTCTGCTGCAAGTTCTTTTGCCAAAGTGGTTTTGCCCGAACCAATATTTCCCTCCACACAAATATAGTTTATTGGATCATATTCTTTTACCGTTAAACGATCGGCACATTCTTTAAATAATTTTTTTATTGGTTTATTTAATATAGGGTGAATAAAATTTTTATCCACATCCATAAAAGGTTTTAAAACAAAATTCCTTAGATGCAAGCGGGGATGAGGAACCACGAGGGTTTCGCTTTTTATAACATCACTATTAAAAAATAAAATATCAATATCAATTAAACGGTCGGCATTTTTTTTTCCGCTGGGGTCAACTCTTATTCTTCCCAAAAGAATTTCAATTGCAAGCAGTTTTTTTAATAATTGCCGGGCATTTAATTTTGTTTTTACTTTAACAATTTGGTTCAAAAATTTGTGCTTTGATCTGCTGCCCCAGGCCTCCGTTTCGTATAATTTCGACCTTTTAACAATGCTACCGCAATCCTGCTCAATTAAGGTTATGCAATCATCCAAAATTTGCGCTCGGTTGCTTAAATTTCCGCCCAAACATAAAAAAGCCTCGTTCATACTTATCTTCCTATATAATTAATTTTCGGATGTACCTTTGGTATATTAATTACAAATATAGCAAAAGCCATTGGTTAAGTATTTTAATACCCATGGCAAAGCGATAAGAAATACAAATAATTAAAATTAGATATTATGAAACAATTTTTTGGAGCTTTTTTTGGCTCGGTAATAGGAATAATAGCGGCCACCATTATTGCCGTTTTGCTCATTATAGGCGCCGTTAAATCGAGCATAGGCAACAGCATGAATGATGATAAGGATGAAACATCCAAAATAAAAGCAAATTCGGTCATTCATTTTGTTTTAAACGGACCCATTGTTGATCGTGAGATTGATGATCCTTTTACCGAACTAAAAAAAATGAGTAAGTATTCGGGCGAAGAAGAAGGCCAAGGATTAAACACACTGATCAAAAAAATAAATTTCGCAAAAACCGATGCAAACATTAAAGGAATTTATTTGGATATTATTGATGCCGGGGGCGGTTTTGCAAATTTAACAGAGCTTCGTAATTGTTTACTTGATTTTAAAAAGGCAGGAAAATTTATTTACGCCTACTCCGAAAACTATGGCCAGCGCGAGTATTACCTGGCTTCGGTTTCAACAAAAGTATTTTTAAATCCGCAGGGAGGAATGGAATTTAAAGGTTTGGGAATGAGTTTAATGTTCTTTAAGAACGCGTTCGAAAAATTGGGTATAGAAGCGCAAACATTTAGGCACGGGCGTTTTAAAAGTGCTATTGAACCTTTTATTTTAGATAAAATGAGTCAATCAAACCGTTTACAGGCATCGGTCTTTTTAAGAAGTATTTGGAACAATGCACTGGAAGGCATTAGCGCCGATAGAAAATTAAGTGTAGAGCAGTTAAACAAATTGGCCAATAACCTTGAGATAGGAGACCCTGAAACAGCAGTGGGTAAGCTGATTGACGCTACCGCATTCGAAGACGAAGTTCTGCTTGAATTAAAAAAGAAGGTAGGCATTGGCGAAAAAGATAAATTAAATTTAGTGAAGCTGAGTAAATACGAAAGTAAAACAAAATACGATTCTAAATTAAATGATAAAAAGATAGCGGTAATTTATGCCGAAGGAAATATTATTAGCGGTGAGGGAGAAAATGAGGACATTGGCAGTACCAGGATCGCTAAAACCATAAGGGACGCGAGATTGGACGATAAGGTAAAAGCGATCGTGTTCAGAGTAAATTCGCCCGGCGGAAGCGCTTTAGCAAGTGATGTAATTTGGCGCGAAGTTACGTTGGCGAAAAAATCAAAACCATTTATTGTAAGTATGGGTAATTACGCTGCAAGTGGTGGTTATTACATAAGCTGTGCGGCCGACAGGATTTTTGCGCAGCCCAATACAATTACCGGTTCTATTGGCGTTTTTGGGTTTTTACCAAATATTAAAAAGTGTTTAGAAGATAAATTGGGCATAACTATTGATACAGTTGGTACAAA
>JANYBY010000345.1 GCA_025360565.1 Bacteroidota bacterium | reverse complement strand
GGACAAAAAGATATTTGCCTTGGAGTACCCGTTGTTATTGGGAAAAACGGATGGGAAAAAATTGTGGATTATAAATTAAACGCCGATGAACAAGCCGCCTTTGCAAAAAGTGCCGACGCTGTTCGTGCTATGAACAAAGTACTAAGCGAAATGAAAACTGTTTAAACATTTTATTTAATATAAAACAGAAGCCATCTTTTAAAAAGGATGGCTTTTGTTTTTTGCTTATTTTTACAAAGCATGAAGTTGCGGCTCACCATACTATTTTTTTTAAGTGCATTAAATTTTTTTGGCCAATACGACCAACAGGCCCGCAACGCGTTTATAAATTCGGATATTGACCTTGCTTTTGACTATTGGAGTATTTCCCGTCCTAATACAACTTTTCATTCCTCGTTTAAACCATACCTCAGCAGTTCGTTTGCCAACGCTACCGATTCGGCCGTTCCCTTTAAATTTTATCCGTTTAAAAATTATTTTTTAAGCAGAACCTTTAACGAAAAGCCCGAAAAACGCAATTGGTACAATTTACAAATTCATCCCATTATCGACGCGCAAATGGCTTACGATCCGGTTTTGGGAAGAGCCCTTCCTGAAATAATTGGCGGCACACATTTTAAAGCTAATATAAATAACGATTTTACTTTTGCCGTTTCGCTATTTGGCGGAAAAACATCACTGCCTTTTTATTTGGACACAACTGTATCGAAACAAAAAATACTACCAACTTACGGCCAGGCTTACGGAAATAATAAAGCAGGTTATTCTTTTTTTGATTACACAGGCTATATTTCATATTCGCCCCGCAACAATAAAATTTTTAATTTTCAAGTGGGGCGCGATAAACATTTTATAGGCGATGGATACAGAAGTGTTTTACTGAGCGATTTTGGTCCTGCCTATCCCTACTTCCGCATTAATACAAACATATGGCGCCTGCAATACAATGTTTGGTACACTTACATGAACGACCCAACCGGGGCTAACGGGATCGTTGGTAATTTTCAAAATAAATTTGCCACCTCACATTATTTAAGTTATAATATTATTAAAGAATTAAATGTTGGCTTGTTCGAAAATATTGTTTGGCGCGGCACCGATAGCAGTCAGGTAAGAACCTTTGATGTGAATTATTTAAACCCTATTATTTTTTTCAGGCCGCAAGAGTATTCGGTTGGTTCACCCGACAACGCCTTCATTGGCTTAAATATAAACGCCAAATTATTCAATACAGTTAAATTATACGGGCAGTTAGGCTTGGATGAATTTTTGCTGAAAGAAATTCGCGCACGTAAAGGTTGGTGGGGCAATAAGCAGGCGTGGCAATTAGGCGTCAAGTACATGAATGCCTTTAACGTAAAGGGCTTAAGTTTACAGTTTGAATACAACGAAGTGAGACCGTACACATACACTCACGGCGTGACCGCACAAAATTACGCGCATTATGGCATGCCTCTGGCGCATCCGTTTGGCGCCAATTTCAGAGAGATGTTGGGGATAATAACTTACCGAAAAAAGAACTGGCAATTATCTTTTCAGGCCATGGCTGTAATTATTGGAAAAGATTCTTTAAGCGCCACATCTAACATCGGACAAAATATTTTTTTAAGTTATACCACCCGTAATAACGAATACGGAAATCATACAACACAAGGAATAAAAAACAACATCCTTCAAAGTCATATTAAGTATACTTACTTTATTATTCCCGCCATGAATTTAAGATTGGAGCTTGGCTATATTCAGCGATCGGAAACCAACACAATTGGTTACCAAATACAAAACCCCTATATCTATTTCGGGTTAAAATCCAGCTTTTGGAATTCGTATAAAGATTATTAAGAAACAAAAAATCTACGAAATACGAATTGGTACGAATGTACAAATCTGTGTTTATTTTTACGAGTTACGAATTGATAAGATTATACAAATATGCGGATAGTCATTTCGATTTGTATATTCGTATAAGATTCGTATTTCGTAGAAATCAGTGATTCGTAGAAAATCAAGTTTAAACCATCACAACCTCTTTCAACACCTCAATACTTTTTACATTGTTAAAGCCTGGTACATGCATTTGGTAGTAGGCAATTAAAATTTCCAGTAATTTATTGCGTTGCTGATTGGATAATTTTTCGTTAAGGCAATTTACTTTTAAAATTTCGGTAAAAAGAGCCGACTCGTCCTTATCCAACCCCATAGGAAAAGTTAAATTAACCCCTGTAAACTGCCCTTCGCGGCAATCAAAAAAACAATTGTTATTCGAATAATTATTATTGGGTTCAATACCTAAATATTTTGTAAGCTCAATTAAAAAATAAACGTGCAGGTTCACAAAATCGCTTTCGCTTTCGTTTAAATATTTTAAACACCCCTCAATAAAATCAAACAAATAACTGTTTGGTGCTTGTTCTTTTACCGATTTAATTAAGATCTCGTTCAGGAACTGAGCAATACTTAATTTTGAAAAGGAATTTGGAATACCTGAATGTACATAATAACAAGTGGCTTCTGTAAGTCGGTGCACATCGTTATTTTGTTTTTTTATTATTTCAACATCCAGTAAGGTTAAGTTCGAAATAATACCTGGTTTTATTTTAGAAGTGCGCGAGTTGCCAACGGATACAGCTACAGTAAGCAAACCGTTATGTTTTGTAAAGAGCTTAAGTATCAATTTTTTGTCGCCATACTTTACAGCCTGAAGTACAAGTGCTTTGTCGGAAACACGCATTAGTTTACAACCAGAAGTTTTGTGAGCGCTTTAAACTCGCCTGTAGTTGTATGGGCATACACTACATAAACACCTGTAGCCGCGCGGGTGCCCGCCAAATTTTTTACCGGCCATTCAATTTGGCCACCCTGTGATTTTGTTTCCCAAACCAAATTGCCGCTTTCATCAGTGATTTTTACAACTGAATTATCGATCAGCCCGCGTACAAAAACATTTCCGGTATAATTTGGTTTTACCGGATTTGGATAGGCATAAATATTATTATAATTCTCATCCCCTTCAATGATGGCGCTCCTGAAGGATTGCAGGCCAACATCCGTTCCAATATAAATATCGCCGGTAATTTTATCGTAATTAAGATCTACCACATTGTTTGAATATAACGGGCTATTATCTTTTGTGAAATGATAGATCTGCGTTAATCCATCAGAATTAAAACAATACAGTCCGCCTGTTTGTGTACCCACCCATTTATTATTAGCGCCATCCACTGCAATAGAAGTTACAATTTCTTTTTCCAATAGCAATTCTACATTCCCGTCCTGAACAATTTTTATTGGTTGGGCGTCATAATTAGTTGCGGTGAACATGTTTGTTGGATTATAAAAAACCCGTATGCCTGCTCCGGTTCCAACCCAAATTTTTCCATCCTTATCTTCGGCGATCGCGTAGGTTGAATTTGATTCAAGATTTCCTGAATTTACATCTTTTGTAAGCGCCCTGAAATTTACATTTAGTTGGGGCTGAGCAAAATTCTCATTTTTAAAAACCGTTAACCCTTCGTCTCTCTCATGCAGCATCCATACATAATTATTCCTATCAACCAATATTCTTCTTACAAAATGCCCGACTCCAAAATTAAAATGAATAAATGTGCCGTCTTTTTTTCTTACAGTTAAATAGTTTGACACATCGCTTGTTGCCATCCATAAATTTCCGTCCTTATCCATTGACATACCGCTAACACGCGTATTAGCATTACCATTTGCAATATTCATAAATGATGGTACGTTGCCTTTGTTATAAACGCCAACCAAAATATCATTTTTATACTCCAATAAACCCGAACTCCAAGACCCCGCCCACATATGCGTTTTATCTTTTCTGTCAAAAAGTACACTGTTAATATCCCAGATCGGCTGTGGAAAAAAAGGATTAATATGATTTGGATCATCGGATTTTATATAAGACCAGTTTTTATCTCTATAAATATTTATTCCTGCCGGATCATAATTAGTTCCTCCGCCATTGTTTGGATAAATGGGGGAAATAGCTACTTGCCCATCTGAAACATCTATATTACTGATAAAATTCTTATCCGTTCCATTGATCGAGCGCAGGTGTTGCTCGCCAAAAGGAAAAGCCCCATAAGTTTGAAACAAACCATTTGCTAAATCCGCTACCCAATAAGAAAGTAAGCCGCTTTTATCAGTAAAAAAAATAATATCCTCAGGTTTAACGCCCGCACCATTAAAAGTGGTTATGTAGTTTACCAAAACTTTTGAATATACATCGGTTACCGAAGGGCCAAATTGATCAAATAAAGCAAATTTATTTCCATTAACATAAGAAAGTTTTCTGATCAAAAGTGTATTAGGATAAAATTTTGACCATACCCCATTTACCATTTCATAAAGAGAATCGCCACTGGTTAAGTTCGGGTTAGTTTTTGAAGGCGCATAAGCAGCCAGCATTTTATTCGAAACACGAATAACACCGCTGTAAACTCCTGACGGAAGCGCGCCTACCAATTGCCAATTATTATAATCATTTAAAATTTTTAATTTGTAGTTCGACTTATACAATCCATTTGCAGTAGCCGCAAAGATGAGCGAATCGTCGAGTGCCACCTGGTAAATTTCCAAATTAGTTCCATTGGGGCCAATTACATAGGTGTCTTTTATTTCAAGTTTATCGGTGTCGAATAAAATTATTCCCAAGCCGGTTGCCAGGTATGCGAATTTATCTTTAAAACAAATTTCGTTAACGGATTTTTTTCCGTTGATTGTTTTTAATTTAATGTCAGGGTAATTTTGAATTTTTTCGTTCGCGTCGATAACGTCAATATTCGCGTCGTCGTAAATAACCAATAATTTATTGTTGTTTGGGTTAACTCTAATCAAACGAATGCCCATATCGTTTAAACCATTGGTTTTATTTAAGCGGGTGGTGCTTCCTTCTTCCTCATCCACCATTACAATACCATTGTAATTTGACGCGTAAATTTTGCCATTAAAACGGCACAGCGTATTGCAGGTATTCAGGCTTAAATGATCCTGCCACGAATAAGGGCCCACCTGCGCATACGCTGCGAAAGAAAAAATACAAAATAACAGGTTAAAACTCTTTTTCATTAAGGTGATCGGTCAAAATATGGTCTTATAACGTTAAAATTACAATAATATTATATTAAAATGGGAAAATTATGGTGTTATATTTGCATTCTGAACTTCAAGTATCTGGCCCCGTAGTTCAATGGATAGAATGTCGGTTTCCGGAGCCGAAGGTTCCGCGTTCGAGTCGCGGCGGGGTCACAGATGATCAAAATTGCCGGAACGAACTCATGAAATGTAGCAAATAGCAAGTTCGCTTGCCTGTTTGCAAAATGACATGAGTTCTGAAGCGGGCAACAGCCAATTTTGAATCCACTTCTTTCGAACTCGAGTTAAACTTGCGAAGCAAAACTCGCGGCGGGTCACTTTAAATTGTATTATTCGTCCTTATTTGCCTCGGTTTTTTGTTGCAAAAATTTAGGAATGCCCTTTCGTAAAAAGGCTGTAGCCCTTAAAGTAGAAGCTAAAGCAGGGACCTCAATAAAATAATGTAAAAAGAAACAAATAATGGTTAAAACTGCCCCAATCAAAATTATAAACAACCAATATTTTACGGTTGAAAAAGCCGCTATTTCTTCAAAACTCATCCAGAACCTAAAAATCGCAAACAAGAATAGGCCGTGAAGCAAATAAATACCGTAAGAAAGCTGACCTAGTGCCCTCGATAATTTAAATGTAAGCACCCCAAACAAGGTGTTACCGCAAGCAATACCAATAAAGGCAATGGATATTAAAATTAATGGGATAAGATCGTATGCGGTTTTAAATAAAATAACTGTTAATGTTAACGAAGCAATAATAATAAGCGAAGCCCATTTGCCAGAGGCAATCTCACAAAATGTTTTACTCCTTGCAAAAAACGCTGCAAAAATTCCTCCCAAAAAAGCAAAAGGATAATAGAAGGCAGCAGGTCGGTAAATATAAATTAAGTTCGAAATAATTAAATATGCAATTACGCAGGTAACAATTAAGATCAGCACAGGCGGTTTTGCCCGGAAAAAAATTAAACCTATTAACGGCAATAACAAATAAAACAACCATTCGTAGGCTAACGACCAAAGTACACTGAGCATGAACGAAGAAGTTAATTGTAACTGATTAATTTGAGGCCCATCAAATACCGAAAAAAGAAACCATTGGCCAATTTCTTTAACTACCACCGAAATTGGTTCGGCTAATTTAAAATTAGATAAAATTGCCGCATAAAGAATAGAAATTAGAAAAGCGATAATATACAAAGGGTATAACCTCAACAACCGCGACACCATTAATTTTAACCAATCAACAGGCTTTTTTTTATTTTCAATTAGTTTAGTAAAAAATAAAAACGAAGTGATCATAAAAAAAAGGCAAACGCTGGTGCTTCCAAAATGAATATATAAATTAGATGGGGGCAGTTCCCATTGATAGGTAGTGGCGCAATAAAAGTAAATGCACGAATGATGTAAAAAAACAAAATATGCTAAATAACCTCTTAATCCATCAACAGAAGCAAACTTAACCGGTGGAACATTTTTTTTAAAGATTTTGGTTAAAAAATAGATCAGAATGAGCTCGACAGCGATCGAAAAAAAAATCGGAAAAACACTTACGGGGCTCATAAATTTATTTCTGTGATCAAATATAGATAAAAGGTTAAATCCAAAATTTATTTAATGGGTTAATTAGCTAAAATCCCCCCCGTTTTACGGTAAATTCATCTAAAAATTTATTTTTAACCAAATTCAACAGTACTTTTGCACCGTTATTTTACCTAATAAAAATCATCCGCGTATGAAATGAGCCACAACCGTCCCGATGATCCGCCTCGACGGACGGAACACAAAAAAAGAAGGTGCAACGAAGTTCGATGACACATATTAAAAACAAAAAATTGTCATTAATTCCATATAACAACTAAAAACAAATTATCTAGATATGAAAAAAATAGTTTCTTTATTTACCGTTATTTTTTTATTGAATTTTTCAGTACTCCGGGCCGACGAAGGCATGTGGCTTGTGCAGTTATTGGGCGAACAGGTTTATGGAGACATGGTTAAAAAAGGATTAAAGCTTACCAAAGAACAACTTTACAGCATTAACGGTAAAAGTATTAAAGATGCCATTGTTTTATTCGGCAGCGGATGTACCGCTGAAATTGTAAGTAAAGAAGGTTTAATGTTTACCAATCACCATTGCGGTTACGACAATATTGCATCGGCAAGTACAGTTGAACATAATTATTTACGCGACGGTTTTTGGGCAAAATCAAAACAAGAAGAGATTGCTTGTCCGGGATTAAGTGTTCAATTCTTAATAAAAATAGAAGATGTTACCGATAAAGTGAATGAAGCTTTAAAAACAATAAAGCCAAACGAAATTGCTTTAAAATTATTTGGGGTATTAGGCGAAATGTCGGCCAAGGCGGCCGAAGGCACAGGTTACGAAGTAAGGATAAGCAGTTTTTTTAAAGGCAATCAGTTTTTACAATTTACTTATCAGCGATACAAAGATGTGCGTTTGGTTGGGGTGCCGCCCGAAAGTATTGGCAAATTTGGCGGCGATACCGATAATTGGGAATGGCCACGCCACACCGGAGATTTTTCCATTTTTCGTTTATACATGTCAAAAGAGGGTAAACCCGCCGAATACGCAGCGGATAATGTTCCGTTTATTCCAAAACATTTTCTTCCTGTTTCAATAAAAGGAATTAATGATGGCGATTACTCCATGATCTACGGTTATCCGGGCGGTACCAGCCGTTACGAAACTTCCTATGGCGTAAAACTAAAAATTGATATTGATAATCCTTCAATAGTAAATCTGCGCGACGCGCGTTTAAAATGTATGCTTACCGAAATGGTGAAAGATCCGGCAGTAAAAATACAGATCGGCAGCAGCTATGCAGGCATTGCCAATTACTGGAAGTTTTTTGACGGGGAAGTAAAACAATTGATAAAATTAAATGTGGTTGCACAAAAAGAAAAAGATGAAGCCACTTTTGAAGCATGGGCAAAAGGAAAGCCCGAGTACGATAATTTATTTAAAAATATTAAAGCTGTTTATGATAACTGGCGTCCGTATGCAAAGCACAGAATGTATATTAATGAAGGTATTTTGGGTTCGCCCTTATTATCGTTTGCAACCAACTTAAAAACGCTGGAAACGCAATTGCAAAATGCCTCGACTAAACCCGAAGATCTTGAAAAAACAAAACAAACATTAAAAGCCTCGCGCGATAGATTTTTTAAAGGTGAGAACATTGCTTCGGACAAAAATATTTTGGCCATTGTATTAAAAATGTTTTATATGGATATAGATGCGAGCGAACGTCCTCAGGCATTTTACACCGCGCTCAAAACAAATTACGGCGCGCTTGAGAACAATGAAACATATTCTAAATTTTCGGCAACTATTTTTGATAATACAATCCTTTTAGATGCCGGCAAATGGGAGGCCTTTATTGCCAAGCCCGATACAGCAACCCTGCACAAAGATCCGGCATATAAAACTGCAATGGCTTTTGTAAATAATTACAACGATAATTATTCCAAATTTTATACCGAATTTATTGGGGCCAATTACCTTTTAAACCACACCTATTTAAAAGGCGTTTTAGAAATAAATAAAAATAAACCTGTTTATCCCGATGCAAACCAAACCATGCGCGTTTCTTATGGCAATGTAAAATCGTATGTGCCGCGCGACGGGGTTAAATACGATTACATATGTACCTTGAACGGTATTAAAGAAAAATACAAACCGGGTGATATTGAATTTGACGCACCCGCTAAATTAATGGAACTGATAGATAAAAAAGATTATGGCCAATACATTGATAAAAAAGTGGGCGATGTGGTGGTGAATTTTATTACCAACAACGATATTACAGGCGGCAACTCGGGTTCGCCGGTAATTAATGGTAACGGCGAATTAATAGGTTTGTGTTTTGACGGAAATTACGAAGCACTCGGGCACAAAATTGCTTTAGACAAAGCCTTAACAAGAACCATTTGTTTAGATGTTCGTTTTATGCTTTTTGTGGTTGATAAACTTGGCGGTGCTACAAATATTATTAATGAATTGAATTTGATAAAGTAAAATTTAACTCATTTGTTATAACAAAAAAATCCGCTTTTAAAGGCGGATTTTTTGTTTATCAAATTCATACTTATTTTTCTTGCGGAGTTACAGGTGTTTTCTTTTTCTTATCCTTTTTACAAGGAATAATATACCCCACTCTTAAACCTGCCGTAAAAGATAAACCAATTGTAGGAACTCTAATAAAGCCATAATAGTTGCTCACGGTTGGCTTGTCATTGTAATAACCATAATTTTGATTTATAGTTGTAAGATAATTTGGGTTTGTATAACTTGATGATTGTCCGGTAAAGCCCAAGCCAACATAATAATCAAGCGTTAAAATATTTCCCAAAATAAATTGACGTCCATAATTAACAAAACCTCCGTAAGCAATGCTGTTTAGGTCGGTTGTAACGGACGTGTATGTTATCGGACCTGTAAGTGGATAAGGATTATTTCCATATAGCACAGATTCTATGTTTTGAAAATTGAGATAAGAAAACGCGAAATCTAATTTTATATATCGGCCTTTAAGCGGGTGGGCATACTTTAATCCTTTTACCGAAAAATCCTGTCCTAAAAAAAATTTTATTCCGGGTTTAATATATCCCCCTACTGAATAAGCAGGCCCTCCGCTATTGTTATACACTGTGTTATACCCAAATGTAGAATTATTTGTCATGCTTGAATTTATATAACCAACTTCTACATCTAAATTCATTCCAACTTTTATTACATGTTCGTAGGCCAACGTTATGTGATCAAAAGCAAAACCGAAAGGATGAATTTTTATTACCTCTCTGTTGCCAATTATTTCTTGATGTTCGTTCTCGAGTGATAACTCATCCGGCCGCAATCTTTCGGTAAACCCGTTTGATAAAGTGTATTTAACAACAGTGCTTTTATCTACAACATAGATCGGCCCATCCAGCACTGTGGCCAAACGGTATTTAATTTCCGACTCGCCGATCTCGTAAATTTTACATGAAATTTTTTGGCCCTTTCGGGTAAACAAAGTATCTGTTTGCGCAAAACCAATTATGCATAACAAAAACAAAACCGAGGTTAAAATTAATCGTTTCATATTCTAATAATTTAAACTAATTTATAAAAAATACCGGCTTTACAAAAATCTAAACGTTAATTTACTGCAATTATTGTGTTTGTTGCTAAAAGCACTAAAAAAAATCTTATTATATTTACTTATTCTTAATACCATTAATTATATGTCGCGCTTAAACGTTTTAAAAACATACAAAATATATATTGGCGGACAATTTCCGCGTACGGAGAGCGGACGTTATTACGAGCTAAAAAATAACCGGCCGGCCGGCAAGGCAGGAAAGAGAGAAACAATAGCTAACGTTTGTTTATCATCACGAAAAGATCTTCGCAACGCTGTTGTAGCGGCGCGGTCGGCCTTTGGAGGCTGGAGCGGAAAAAGCGCTTTTAACAGAGGTCAAATTTTATATCGCATTGCCGAAATGCTTGAAGGTAGAAAAGCACAATTTATTGAAGAGTTGGTTTTACAAGGCATTACTTTAAAAGCCGCCGAAAATGAAGTTCGGCAATGTGCAGACCGTTTGGTGCATTATGCCGGGTGGTGCGATAAGTATTCGGCGCTTTTTAGTTCTGTTAACCCTGTTGCTAGCTCTCACTTTAATTTTTCGGTTCCGGAGCCAACCGGTATAGTTTCAATTATAGCTCCAGAAAGATCGGGCTTGTTGGGCTTAATAAGTGTTGTTGCCCCTGTAATTTCAGGCGGAAATGTTTGCGTGGTGCTGGCGTCTGAAAGTTTACCTTTGTGCGCGATAACTTTTGCTGAAGTGTTGGCTACGGCCGATGTGCCGGCAGGTGTGGTGAATATTATTACCGGAAATTGTGCCGAACTCCATACTCATTTTTCAGATCACATGGATGTGAATGCAGTTATTTATTGTAGGGAAAATAAGGAAGAAATAAAAAACATAGCGCAAAACTCATCTTTAAATGTAAAACGTTCTTTTTTCTGGGATAAAGATTGGGCAAAAGACGAAACTCAAAATCCTTACCTGATCTTAGATCTGCAAGAAATAAAAACCACTTGGCATCCTATTGAAAACATTGGCATTGGCGGTGCTAAATATTAGAATACTGATCACACAATAAATTGCCTAAAACTTTATTTTTTAAGACATAGTAATACATTTGTATGGCTGTGCAAAAAAAATTATCATCGTCTTGATAAAAAATAACTTCTTATCTTTGAGTTAATATATACCCACAATTGGTATTATTCTTAAAAAAATGAACATGACCAAATTTACATTCGTTTCTATTTTTATTTTATTTTGCTTTTGTGTTAAAGCACAAAAATCGGGCGGAGCAGTTATCACTCCCACACCTACTGTTGCTGCAAAGCAATTAAAAGTAAAAGGTATTTTAAATAATAAAACCGGGCTTGAATCATGCGGTTGGGTAATTAAATTAGCCAAGCGCGATGCGCACGACCATGAGTTTTTAGAGCCGCTTAATTTAGATAAGTTTAAATTGAAACTTAGCGAAGGAAAAAAAGTGGAAGTAGTTTATACCGAAGAAAATATAAACACCACTTGCATGGTTGGCACGGTAATAACCATTAAAACTATTAAGTTTAAATAATATTATTACTTATTAGTTTCTGCTTCTTTAGCAGCCATTTTAACAGCTAAGGCCTCAAGGTCGCGGTCAAAAAAGTAAAGCCCGCTTTTATCATCTCCAAATAATTTTAATTTGTCAACTATTTGTCTTGCTAAAGCTTCTTCTTCAATTTGTTCGCTCACATACCATTGTAAAAAATTATGGGTGGTATAATCTTTTCCGTTCAAAGTTATTTCAACTAAGCCGTTAATTTCCGAAGTAACCACAATTTCATGTTTAAGAATTTCTTCAAAAACAGCTTTAACCGATTTAAAAGTTGAAGGGGGTTGTTTTAAAGCAGATACAATACCATGTCCTCCGCGCTCATTAACAAACTTAATGAGCTTTAACATGTGCATACGCTCTTCGTCGGCATGTTTGTATAAAAACGATGCCACTCCGTTTAACCCCTGCGTTTCGGCCCAGCTTGCCATTGATAAATAATATTGAGAAGAAAATGCTTCTGTTTCTATTTGCTTATTTAAAGCATTGCTTATTTTAGTTGATAACATATTTTTTTGTTTAGTCAAATATACTTGTTATTATTTAAAAAAATATTAAAACCGCTTTTTAATATTAAACGGCTTGGTAGGTTTTTCGATCATCGATAATAATATTTTTATTTTATTCTCATCGGAAAGCAGGCGGGTGGCTTCAATCACATCTACATCGCCCCTTAATGAATATTCAATGGTTCCTTTTCTGAAATAATACCGCGAAATGATCTCTTCCTCAAGATATTTTTTTATCTCATCTTTATATTTTGCTAGATCGTCTTTTTTATTATTTTTCATTTTATCGGCCAATGCCTGAAATTCGGCTTTAACATCCGTAAACGATTTTTCGGCCTCCGCTTCTTTTTTAAGCTCTTCCATTTTTATTTCGGACGAAGTTCTGTAATCGTAACTTTTATCTTTTAAATAATTAATAAAATCGGAGTACTCCGCTTCCGTCAGTTTAAAATCTTGTATTGATGCAATTTGTGGGTGCTGTAGAAAATACTGTGTAGTATAATTAAATATTAAATATTTAGAGATCAATGAAATTAAAACATTGCTGAGTTTGTCTTCAGAAGTTTTTATATCCGGCATCACCCCTGCGCCATCATAAACAATGCGGCCGCCTTTGGTTTTAAACGCGGTGATTAAACTATCGGGCACTTTATCAACCCGGCCTTCTTCATTTTTATTACTGTAATCCAATGCTTGCACACATCTGCCGCTTGGTATATAATATTTTGCAACGGTAATTTTTATTTTGGCGTTATATACCAGATCTTTTGTTTGCTGCACAAGTCCTTTGCCGTATGTTCTTTTGCCAATGATCACTGCCCTGTCCAGATCCTGCAGAGCGCCACTCACGATCTCAGAAGCGGATGCGGAATTTTCGTCCACTAAAACAACCATCGGCATTTGTGTGTCAAGGGCATTATTAACCGATACATACGTTTTATCCCAATCGGGCATTTTACCTTTTGTAAAAACCACATCTTGCCCTTTATCAATAAAAAAATTGACGATGTTGACAGCTTCGGTCAATAATCCGCCTAAATTTCCACGCAGATCTAAAATTAAATTTTTACAGCCTTTGCTTTTTAAACTTACAAAAGCGTTTTTTACTTCGCCGCTGCAATTTTCGGTAAAGGTATGCAGCCTTATATATCCGGTTTCTTTATTGGGAAGAAGTCCCGAATACAAAACCGCAGGAGTTCGTATTTCTTCCCGTACTAAACTAACTTCAATAGGCGAAGTTTGCCCTGCCTTCACTATTTTTAATTTAATGGGTGTATTTGCGGGGCCTTTTAGTAATGAACTTATATCATCCGTTTTTTTACCTTCAACATTATTATTATTTACGCCAACAATTTGGTCGCCCGCTCTTAAACCCGCTCTGTAAGCCGGAAATCCTTCGGCCGGGTCAGAAATAATTATTTTCCCGTTCACATCGTTTACCGCCGCGCCAATACCGCCATACTCGCCCTTGGTCATTAAAATAAAATCTTCAATATCGTTTTCGGTGTAATAAACAGTATAGGGATCAAGTGAATTTAGCATGGCGTCAATACCTGTTTTCATTAACTGCCCTGGCTTTGTACCATCAACATAAGCAATATTCAATTCGCGGTAAACGGCGTTAAAAATGTCGAGGTTCTTACTTATTTCAAAATAATCAGGCGGAAAAACACCTTGTTTAATTGTTTGAATTGCTTTAATGGGGCTTGTTTCAGAAAGGATCTGTGTGCTTTGAGAAAAAGCAGTGCCTGTAATAAAAATACCAACAACTAAGAGAAAACCATAAAGCTTATGCATATAAATTTTTTTTTATCATTCGCCATCTTAAAAACACAAATAAAACCCATTATTTGTGTTTAAAATTGGGTAAAAGCCCGGGAATAAATTGCAGGATAAAATTAGATAAAATACTTTGATTTATGGTTCAAATATGCTGTTTTATCGATTTTTAAGACTTTTTAATTGAAAACTCATGTAAAAAGTAGTACTTTCGCCACCTATTAATCCCGTAAGATTATGACTATATTTTTTAGTTGGATTGTTATTGGCCGCAATCCGATTTTTCGGAAGAAAGCCTTACCGATCACTAAACGTACTTCTCCTAATCTTACCCCCTAAATCGTAATATGAAATTATCCTTTTTTAAATTTAATCTGCCAAAAGAGTTATTGGCCGAACACCCTGCTAAAAACCGAGAAGATTCTCGCTTAATGGTTGTTGAGCGCGCAACAGGAAAAATCACTCACAAAAAATTTAAAGATGTTATAAATTATTTTGACGATGGCGATGTAATGATGCTGAACGACACAAAAGTTTTTCCGGCACGTATGTATGGCAATAAAGAAAAAACCGGGGCAAAAATTGAAGTGTTCTTATTGCGCGAATTGAATGCCGAAAGCCGCTTGTGGGATGTATTAGTTGACCCTGCTCGTAAAATTCGTATAGGCAATAAATTATATTTTGGAGAGAACGATAATTTGGTTGCCGAAGTAATTGATAACACTACTTCGCGCGGACGTACATTACGTTTTTTATATGATGGCAGTTATGAAGAATTTAGAAAAGTACTTTACGACCTTGGCGAAACGCCGTTACCAAAATACATTAAACGCGCGGCCGAAGAGGCGGATATTGAACGTTACCAAACGGTTTTTGCAAAGAATGAAGGCGCAGTAGCCGCGCCAACAGCGGGTTTACACTTTAGCAGAGAATTACTAAAACGTTTGGAAATTAAAGGTGTACAATTTGCGCCGCTTACATTGCATGTTGGATTGGGCACTTTTAGAATGGTTGAAGTGGAAGACCTTACCAAACATAAAATGGAAAGTGAAGAAGTTTTAATTTCGAGTGATACGTGTAAAATTGTAAACGCCGCACGCGAAAGAAAAAAGAAAGTTTGCGCAGTTGGCACAACCGTAATGCGGGCAGTTGAATCGTCTGTTTCAACAACCGGAAAATTAAATCCATATGTGGGATGGACAAATAAATTTATTTTTCCGCCATACGACTTTAGTGTTGCCAATTGTATGATCACCAATTTTCATATGCCTGAAAGCACTTTGTTAATGATGGTAAGCGCTTTTGGCGGTTACGATCTGGTAATGAAAGCGTATAAAGAAGCTATTAAAGAAAAATACCGTTTTTACTCTTATGGAGACGCTATGTTGATACTATAAAATTGACAATTTTTTTATTTACAATTGACGATTGGTTGCCAATTGTTCAATTGTAAATCGTCGATCTTTCAAATTGTAAATTTTTTAATCCAATTTTAAGCTACTGTTGCCAATAACAGCGCCATCACAACTTACCTCGATCAGGTAATTTCCGGGTACAAATTCGCCTGAGCCCTCGCAATAGGTTACGCCCATTATTTCAACATTGGCGTAGTTCAACGTTTCTTTCCCCGCAAAATAGCCGGAGTTTTTGTTGAATGTAAATTTATAATTGTCATCGTAGCTTTTGGCCATTTCTTTCCCGTCGGGTGTCATTATCCTTACGAAAAAAGTTTTTTCGCCGGCTTTGGCAATTTTATTTTCGCCAATACTAAAACTTACTTTTATTTTTTGGGTTTTACGGGCTTTGGTGGTTTCTACTTCTTTTTTTCCTTTGCGTTTAAAACTAACAGCTTTAGCGTTTACATTAAAGCAGGTTAAAACACTGCCTTTTGCAATGGTAGATTGCAGTTCTTCTTTTTCCTTGTTTAGATCAATTTGTTTTTCTTTTTCTTTATCCAGCTGTTTTAAAATGGTTTTCTTTTCGGCTACCAATTTAATGTTTAGGGTATTTAAAGAATCTATTGTATGTACATATCCTTGCATTATTAGGCGAAGGGTTTCGGTTTCTTTACGTAATTGCCCAATGATATAGGCATCGCCTTTGTGTTTTTCGGCTTGTTTAATTAATTCTTCTATTCTCGCTTTTTTCTCCTCTATGTCTTTTTGTAATCTTACATCGTTGGTTTGTAAATTTTCGAAATCTTTTTGAAGGTTTAATAAATCAGATTTTACGTGATCGCGTTCAACAATAATTGTATTGGTAATTACCTTTTGTTCAACGATCTTATTTTTTTCTTTAAAAAGTAACCAAAGGGTATACCCATTGGTACCCATTAAAAGTAAAATAAAGATCCAAAATATAACCGCTCTTCTCTTCTTTGATTTTTCGGGCTGTTCGCTCATATAACAAAAGTAATACGCAAAATCCGTATTTTTGGTACAGACCTATGACACTTATTAACGATTTCTTGTCATTAATTTACCCCCGGCACTGCGAGGCTTGTGGTAACAATCTGTTTAAACACGAAAAGTACATCTGTAATTATTGTAAGGTTAACCTGCCCAAAAGCAACTATCATCATGCATCGGATACTGAGTTAACAAGGGTTTTCGCCGGCAGGGTTCCGTTTGTACATGCCTTAAGTTTATATGTTTTTGAAAAAAGTGGAAAGATCCAAAAATTATTGCATGCCATTAAATATCAGCATCAAAAAGACCTGGCCGAGTTTTTAGGAAAACAATATGCCAATGATCTATTAAAAAACAACACGTTTAACGGTGTAGATGTTATTATACCCATACCGTTGCACAAAAACAAATTAAAAGCAAGGGGCTTTAACCAAAGCGAATGGTTTGCCAAAGGTTTATCTGAAAATTTAAACATTCCGATTGATACCCAAACGATGATGCGAAAAGTAGAAACCAATACACAAACCAAAAAGAGAAAATATCAAAGATGGGAAAATGTGGAAGGCATTTTTGAAATAACAAACCATGAGGCCTTAAAAAACAAACATGTATTAATAATTGACGATGTGATCACAACCGGCGCTACCATTGAAGCGGCCTGGCAGTGCGTAAAAGATGTTGAGGGAATAAAATTTTCGGTGGCAGCAATTGCTTTTGCAAGTAAAAAAACCTGATTTTTGTAATATTCATTAAAATCTCTTCATACTAGGCGCTTAAAAATTTTAAACCTGAGCATACAAAGGTATGTGAGGATTTTAAATTTTTATTGCAACGCAGTAGGAACTGATTTTTATGGATATTACTTATCCTTATAAATAACCATGTTGATTCTGCCGCGTAAGGGGCTTGAATTATCGCTCAAAGAAACTACAAAAGGGCGGCGCTGGCCTTCAAAACAATTGTATACTACTTGTCCCTTATCTTCTGTTGGGTTAGGTAATTTTGCGGCATAATAATCTTTCAGATCGCAAAATAAATACGATGCCAATTCCAGATCATCCGAATTTATCTGCAAACTAATTTCTTCAAGGCTATCGTTGTTAAACGTATAATCTATCGAGTAATTGGTTAAACTATCGGCCTTGTATTCAAAATACAGATGATTTTTATTTGCTTCAATTGGGGTTGAGAGCTCTACTTTTTTTATCGAATCGGGTTTACTGTTTAGATCCAGCCCCCTGAAAACGCCTTTTTTTGTTTTTACAATTTCATCCATTAAGGGGTGAAAGCCTTCAAATACGCGGGCTTTAGGCTTTACTTCTTCCTTTACTTCGGGCTTACACGAGGTAATGGCAAGATTTAATGCCAAAGCAAAACCTAATATGAAGGATAAAGTTTTCAAAATAAACAAAGTAAAGATAGAAAAATTAAAAGCGCATTGCCATGTTAAAATTCTATAATAACGAACAGGCCTGTTTTAACGAATACCGCTACTTAAAATTAATGTTCAGGTATTCGTATATAAGGTAACCGGGAATTGCAAAACTTATGCCTTCGGTATTTTTTCCGATGGCTTTTGAAACAATGATACCGTGCAAATTACCTGCCCCGTCAAAAAGCGGACCGCCGCTGTTGCCCGCGTTAACGCCCATGTTTAACTGAAGTAGATTGTTATTATTTGCTTTTCTTTCGTTTGAAATAATACCTGTTGAAACCGTTTGGCCTAACTCAATTGATTTTGGTGCCCCAATGGTAAACACATCCTGCAGGTTTTTAAATGATTTTACATTTGTTACTTTAAACGCTTTTTCAAATTTTTTATCGGTTTTTATCAAGGCAATATCCCTGTACTTGTTATATCTTACAATTTTTCCTTCGCTTTCTTCACCGTTTGAATTGATGATCTTTACGGTATTTAATTTATTTTTTATTTTGCCCGAAATAACGTGATAATTGGTAAGAATGTATCCATCTTGTGTTACCGCAAGTCCGCTACCGTGGCCATCGGCTGTTTTTACAATTACTGATGCCAATCCCGCGTCTGATTTATCGGTTACAATACTTTTAGGTGCAGGTAATGTAAGTGCCCCGTCTTTGGTATTAAAATCACTTTCTTGTTTTAAGTATTTTGTAAATACCGGATTGCTGTGAAGTTTTAAGTATGAAATATCAATTGCATCGCCATACATTTTCGAAACCTGATCAGAATATGCTTCTTTAGCGGCCTCCAACGCGGCGGTAGAATAATAACTGTAATAATAACTGGTTGTAAAATCACCGGAGTATTCGTTCGTAACAATTGAATCCATAATTTCGTTATAATTATTTTTAACATACCAGGTTAAAAATATTTTGCATCTACTGTAACTGCCGCTTCTGCCTTGAATAGTATAGTAGTTCAACTTATCTATGCTTCCTTCCAAATATATCTGGTTATTAAAATCGATAAAGAATTTATTTACTGTGTCAACAAAGCCTGTACTTTTTAATGTCTTGTAAACGTTATAGCTGAATTTAGTATCATCGTACTTCATTTCTTTACTGTCGGGCTCAGCCAACATGTTTTTCTTTTTCTTTTTGGCGTCTCGCTTTGCTTGCTTCGCCTCATACTTGGCTGTTCTTAGATCCGTTTCTTTTTCAGTTTCCTGAATGTTTTTTTCAAGATCTGTTGCGGAAAAATCTACAGAATAACTTTTAATGTCCTTATCCTTATTTTTAATATTTAATTTAATGTTGGATATATCAACGTATTTATCCTTATCGCCTCTAAACACCAATTTATCCTTAACAGGAATGTTGATCACCTTTTGGTATCCCATACATTTAGGATTAATTGCATCCCACCAAAAGCCATAATAACCGAGCCAAAGGGGATTAGGTATTTGTAAAAACCAATACGCAATTTGCCTGCGCGAAGGAACTAATACCCCATAAGTATCTTTATATCCGGGGGTTTTAATTATTATTTGTTTAGCCGACCCTTCCTTTTTTACTTTCTCGGTTACAATTTTACCGGTGCCTATCTCTTCTTTTTCCAAATAAATTTTACTTTCTTTATGGGTAGTGGTAAAAGTTACTTTTTGTTTTTTGGGTAAAAAAATACTTGCACAGCTGCTAAAAAGTAAAGCTGTTAATGAAAGAGAGATTAATTTTTTCATAGAAAAATAATTTGTTTTTTATCCCGATAACCTTTCGGGAGTGATAAGGAATTCGAGATGTGTTTTATTTGTTCCCGATAGTCCGCCGCGACGGATCAGAATGTACAACTTGGCACATGGCAATTTCATATTAAAATATTATGCCGATGAAATTACATAAATATTCCTAAACAAAAAATTTTTGAGAGTAATTCTAAGGCCTTTCCTATTTTTAGATTTTAGGCTCATTGGGCGAAGGGTGTTTTCGGGATTTACGGCTGCTGCGTTTCGCCACCGCTAGCAGTAACCTTCGGGCGCATTTAGTTCGTGTGTTTATTTTATGGAACTCATGAATTCGGGGCATTGTCTTGCACCACTTCAGGCCTCATTTAGTTCACGCTTTTTTTAATTTATTATGATGTTCATGAATGCGCCTATTCCGGTGTCACTTCCGGGCGCATTTGAGGGAAAAACAGCACTTCCTGAATGGCCACATTATTGGTTAAAAGCATGGTTAACCTGTCAATTCCTATGCCAATACCCGATGTTGGCGGCATCCCGTATTCTAAGGCACGTAAAAAATCATGGTCAATGAACATGGCCTCGTCATCGCCCCTTTCCTGTAATTTTAACTGCTCTTCAAACCGTTCGCGCTGGTCAATAGGGTCGTTTAATTCGCTATACGCATTGGCAATTTCTTTACCGTTTATCATTAATTCAAAACGCTCAACAAGACCTTCAACAGTGCGGTGTTTTTTTGTAAGCGGACTCATCTCCACCGGATAATCAATTATAAAAGTGGGTTCAATATAATGGCTTTCGCATTTAGCCGAAAAAATTTCATCTATCAGTTTTCCTTTGCCCATACTGCCTTCCACATGTATGTTCAGTTTATTACAAACATCGGCCAATTCCTTTTCACCCATTTTGCTAATGTCAATACCTGTGTGTTCTTTAATGGCATCGTACATGGTAATGCGTTTAAAAGGCGCTTTAAAATCAATTTGTTTGTCGCCAACTGTTACAAGCGTGGTGCCATGCAGATCGGTTGCTACTTTTTCTAAAAGTTGTTCCGAAAAATTCATCATCCAATTATAATCTTTATAGGCCACGTAAAATTCAAGTACCGTAAATTCAGGGTTGTGCGTGCGATCCATTCCTTCATTTCTAAAATCTTTCGAAAATTCGAACACACCCTCAAAACCGCCCACTATTAAACGTTTTAAATACAATTCGTTGGCAATACGTAAATACAACGGCATGTTTAACGCGTTGTGATGGGTAATAAAAGGCCTTGCCGTTGCGCCGCCCGGAATACTTTGCAGAACAGGCGTTTCAACCTCGAGCATACCGGCATTGTTCAATGTTGTGCGAATAGAGTTCATTAACTGAGTACGTTTTCTAAACGTATCGCGCACATGCGGATTAATGATCAGATCAACATACCTCTGACGGTATCTGAATTCGGGGTCGCTCACTTCATCAAAAGAATTGCCATCATCATCTGTTTTTACAATTGGTAACGGTTTTAAAGATTTACATAAAATTTTTAAACTCGTTACATGCAAAGATGTTTCTCCGGTTTTTGTGGTGAAAACATATCCCTGCACACCAATAATATCGCCAATGTCAATTAATTTTTTCCACACCGCGTCGTACAATGTTTTGTCTTCACCCGGACAAATATCATCGCGGCGAATGTATAATTGCAAACGCCCTGTAGCATCTTGTATCACTGCAAAGCAGGCCTTACCCATATCGCGCACACTCATAACCCGCCCGGCAATAGAAATATCTTTGTAATTTATTTTATCACGTTCGTAATTTTCTTTTATATCCGCGGCATTGGCGTTTACTTTAAATTCATCGGCCGGGTAAGGATCTATTCCTAACGCTTGCAGATCGGTGCGTTTTTGCCTTCTTAAAATTTCCTGTTCGCTTAAGTGAGTTGACATGTATTTATTTTTGAGAGGATAAAAATAAGCTTTATCCGTTGGCTGTTGACATAAGTTAATAAAAAATGAATTTTTTAATGCAATAAGCATTAAGTTTAGCTTTATGAAAACCGAACTTACAATTTTATGGTTGAGACGCGATCTGAGGTTAACGGACAATGCCGCGCTTTACTATGCTTTAAAGGAAAACAAAACTGTACTCCCTGTTTTTATTTTTGATAAAAATATTTTAGATCGACTGGAAGATAAAAGTGACCGGCGCGTGGATTTTATTCATCAGGCACTTTTAAAAATTAATAAAGAATTATTGCCTTTGGGAAGCTCCGTTGAAGTTTTTTGCGATACGCCAATGCAAGCTTTTAAAAAACTGATAAAAACCTATACCGTAACAAATGTTTATACCAATCACGATTACGAACCTTATGCTTTGCAGCGCGACGAGGAAATAAAACAATTTTTAAACGAAAATAAGATTGAGCTAAAAACTTACAAGGATCAATGTGTTTTTGAAAAAAACGAAGTCACAAAAGACGATGGTAAACCTTATACTGTTTTTACACCTTATAGCAGAAAGTGGAAAGCCAAACTAACACCCTTTTATTATAAACCCTATCCCACCAAAAAATATTTCAAAAAATTTTACAAACACGATGATAAAGGTTTAGTTACGTTGGAAAGTTTGGGGTTTAAAAGAACAGACATTGCTTTAAAGGATAAGATAACGGTGAGCGATCTGCTGCTTCAAAAGTATAAGGAACAGCGTGATTACCCTGCTATTGAAGGTACCAGTAGGCTGAGTATGCATTTACGTTTTGGCACCGTTAGCATTAGGCAATTGGTTGCAAAAAGTTTACCGCTGAGCGAAACCTGGTTAAACGAACTTATTTGGCGCGATTTTTACATGATGATCCTTTGGCATTTTCCGCACGCGGCCGCTGGCG